>CAYPJC010000103.1:0-7223 GCA_964410855.1 uncultured Flavobacteriales bacterium
CTGAAACAGCTTTAGTTTTCTTTAATCCCAAAAGTGGTGTAGAAATAGCTTTAGCCGTAAACAGTGCTTTCCCATTACCTAACAATCCTTATTTTGAGAAAGCAGAAAGCAAAGAGCATATTTTACGTTTGTTTATGTATGAAAGTTTATCGGTAGAATTAGTAATGTATTGTATTGATAATTGCAAATCCAACCTCCCATTTTTTAAAGAGGGAGAAGGTAAATCGTATTTAAAAGACATAGATTTTTTATTGCGTTTTTGGAAAAAGGACAGCTATCATACTAAGCCAGCAATAACGTTTACAGGAACAAAATAATGGTTAATGAAATTAACTGCCGACAAATTTTCGACAACTGAAAAATAGATTTATGAATGAAGCGGAAACAAGAGCCGAGTTAATCGACCCACAACCAAGAAGCTTTATTAAATCAAAATAATTTATAATTTAGAACCGTACTAAAAATGGGAAGCCTACAAGGCCTTAAGTTTTAACTATTATTACACTCTTTGTATTTTGTTATAGAAACAAAACTAACTACAACAAAACCTTAACTGAATTGAAACGCAGTTTAGCCAATCGTTCCCTAATAGATTGGTTAAATTTGCGACTTAAAATTAAAAACCTATATAATTATGTATCCAGCAGAAATGGTAGCACCTATGAAGGAAGAATTGACTTCAGTGGGGTTTAAAGAATTAAAAACAGCAGATGAGGTTGATTCTGCATTGGCAAAAGAAAACGGAACTGTTTTATTAATGGTGAATTCAGTTTGTGGTTGTGCAGCTGCAAATGCTCGCCCTGCAGTTACAATGGCATCTAATCATAGCAAGACTCCCTCAAAAATGACAACTGTGTTTGCAGGAGTCGATCAAGAAGCTGTTGCTCAGGCAAGGAAGCATATGTTGCCTTACCCTCCATCTTCTCCTTCAATAGCATTATTTAAAGATGGAAAACTTGTTCATTTTATCGAAAGACATCACATCGAAGGAAGGCCTGCAGAAATGATTGCAGAGAATTTAACTGCTGCATTTGATGAGCACTGTTAATTTAGTTAGATAAATTCTAATAAGGAGGAAGAGCATGGCTTTTTCTCTTTTTATTTCACTTTTAAAGAATGAGCTTATTTTTTAAGCTGTGCTCTTGCTCAGAATAAAAATAAATTCTAACTTCGCAGCCCGAAATTTTTGGGAAAGAATTACATTCAATCAGTAAAAGCAAGAAAACCGTGGATACTTTAAGTTATAAAACCATTTCAGCCAATAGATCCAATGTAGATAAACAATGGGTGTTGGTTGATGCAGAGAATGAAACCTTAGGTCGTTTGTCATCAAGAGTGGCTAAAATGATTAGAGGTAAGCACAAAACAAATTTCACCCCTCATGTTGATTGTGGTGACAATGTTATTGTTATTAATGCCGAAAAGATTCGTTTGACGGGAAACAAAATGGAAGAGAAAACATATATCTCTTACAGTGAGTATCCAGGTGGTCAAAAATCGATAACTGCAGAGCAATTATTGAAAAAGAAGCCAACTGCTTTAGTAGAAAGAGCTGTCAAAGGGATGTTGCCAAGAAATAGACTTGGGCGAGCCTTATTCAGAAACCTGCATGTGATTGAAGGTGCTGAGCACAAATTTGGCGCCCAAAAGCCAAAGCAAATTAAATTGAATACAATAAAATAAATATGGACGTAATTAACACGTTAGGAAGACGTAAAAAATCCATTGCAAGAATTTATCTTTCAAAAGGAAAAGGCAAGGTAATAGTTAACGGAAAAGATTTTAAAGAATACTTTCCAACAGTTGCTTTACAGTATCGAATTAATCAGCCTTTTACTCTTACAGAGAACGAAGGTAAATACGATATTAAAGCAAACGTTACAGGCGGAGGTATTACCGGTCAAGCTGAAGCTATACGATTAGCTTTGTCAAGAGCATTTGTTCAGATTGATGCGGATAACAAACCTGCCTTAAAAGCGGAAGGTTTAATGACAAGAGATCCTAGAATGGTTGAGAGAAAGAAGCCAGGTCAAAAGAAAGCAAGAAAGAAATTCCAGTTCAGCAAGCGTTAATAGGCTACAGAATATTGGATTCAACAATATAAACAAGAGTTTAAGCATTACCTTAGGGTGTGTTTAGTATCAAAATTGCAGAGACTGAAGAGATTCGCTACTCTGCAATTGTTTTTTAATCGAATGTAAACACATAAATAAAATGGCAAAAACTACGCATAAAGAATTACTAGAAGCAGGTGTACACTTTGGACACCTTAAAAGAAAATGGCATCCTAAAATGGCTCCATATATTTTCATGGAGAAGAATGGTGTTCATATCATCGACTTGAATAAGACAGCTGTAAAGCTTGATGAAGCTGCTGAAGCAATGAAGCAAATTGCGAAATCAGGAAAGAAAATTTTATTTGTTGCCACAAAAAAGCAAGCTAAAGAAGTATTAGAAAATCAAGTTAAACCAACCAATATGCCATATGTTACTGAAAGATGGCCTGGTGGGATGCTTACCAATTTTGCTACGATTAGAAAAGCAGTCAGAAAAATGTCAACTATTGACAATATGATGAAGGATGGCACTTTTGATGTTCTTTCGAAAAGAGAAAGACTTCAAATTGCAAGACAAAGAGCAAAATTAGAAAGAGATTTAGGAAGTATTTCTGACTTGAATCGATTACCATCAGCTTTATTTATTGTTGATATTAAAAAAGAGCACATTGCTGTTGCTGAAGCAAAGAAATTAAATATTCCAACTTTTGCGATTGTTGACACAAACTCTAATCCATCTTTAGTTGATTTTCCAATTCCTGCTAATGATGATGCGGCAAAATCAATCAATAAGATTTTAGAGGTTATTACTTCTGCAGTTACTGCAGGCTTAGAGGAACGAACTGTTGAAAAAGATAAAAATAAGGCAGCCGCTGATAAAGCAGCAGCTGATAAGGAAGTAGCTGATAAAGCAAAAGCTGATGAGAAGAATTCTGACGCTGAAAAGATAGGTGAAAAGAAAGCAACTTCTACTACAGGTAAGAAGCCAAGAATTGCAAAAAAAGCACCTACAGCTGAAAAAGTTGAAGTAAGTACTAAGAGCAAATAATAATATTTATTAACTTAAACATAGACGGCAATGGCAAAAATTACTGCTGCTGAAGTAAACAAATTAAGAAAGCATACTGGTGCAGGCATGATGGACTGCAAGAAAGCTTTAGTAGAAGCTGATGGAGACTTTGATGCTGCTATTATAATCTTAAGGAAAAAGGGTCAAAAAGTTGCTGAGAAAAGAAGCGACAGAGATGCTAACGAAGGAGTAATTATTGCTGGAACTACCAGCGATAATAAATATGCTGCTATGGTTACATTGAATTGTGAAACTGATTTTGTTGCGAAGAATGATGAATTTGTTTCGGTTGCGAGCAAAATTCTTTCCATTGCTTTAGACGAAAAGGTTGGTTCTTTAGAAGATTTAAAAGGCAAGAAATTCGACGAAGAATTAACTATTTCTGATAAAATAATTGAGGAAGTTGGAAAAATTGGGGAAAAGATTGAATTATCTGAATTGTTTACTGTTTCTGCTAATAAAGCGATAGCCTACAATCATCCTGGAAATAATACCGCTACGATTCTTGGTTTAAATATAGATAGTGATGCTGCACAAGAGGCAGGGAAAAATGTTGCCATGCAAATTGCTGCAATGAATCCAATTTCAATTGATGAGTCAGGTGTTTCTGACGAAATCAAAGCAAGAGAATTTAAATTAGGAAAAGAACAAGCAATTAAAGAAGGTAAGCCTGAACAAATTATTGATAAAATTGCTCAAGGAAAACTTCAAAAGTATTTCAAAGAAAATACTTTATTGAACCAACAGTATTTTGTCGACAATAAAATAACCGTTAATAGCTATTTAAAATCTATTGATAAGGAGCTAACAGTCACCGACTTTAAGCGTGGGTCGTTGGTTTAAGATTTAAAAAAAAGAGAATTTAATTATTCTCTTTTTTTTTGCCTTGACTTTTGCTATTCTAATTTATATCGATATTAATTGAATTACTTTTACAAAAATTTAAAATTATGAGCTACAAAAGAATTCTTCTTAAATTAAGTGGTGAAGCACTAATGGGCGCTCAAAATTTTGGAATTGACCACGATCGCTTAAATCAATATGCAAAGGAGATAAAGGAAGTCGTAAAGACGGGAGTTGAAGTTGCTATTGTTATTGGTGGAGGAAATATTTTTAGAGGTATTCAAGCGGTAAATGGTGGAATAGAGAGAGTGCAGGGTGATTACATGGGAATGCTTGCTACTGTTATTAATGGGATGGCACTACAGTCAGCTTTGGAGGAAATTGATGTATATACTCGCTTGCAAACAGCTATAAAAATGGAACAAATTGCCGAACCATATATTAGAAGAAAGGCAATTCGGCATTTAGAGAAGGGTAGAGTTGTTATTTTTGGGGCAGGAACAGGAAATCCATATTTCACAACTGATACAGCTGCTAGCTTAAGAGCAATTGAGATTGAAGCAGATGTTATTCTGAAGGGAACTCGTGTAGATGGTATTTATGATTCAGATCCTGAAAAAAATAAGGATGCGGTCAAGTATGATAAAATTTCATTTACTGAAGTATATGAAAAAGGTCTTAATGTGATGGATTTAACTGCATTTACACTTTGTAATGAAAATAAATTGCCTATAGTTGTCTTTGATATGAACACGCCTGGCAATTTATTGAATGTGATTAATAAAAAAGAAGAGGTAGGAACATTGGTTGAGTTTTAAAAAAATTCTTTTATTGTTTAATTTCATAGCTTCAAAATATAAAACATAATGGAAGAGGATATTGAATTAGTACTAGAAACCATTGAAGAGTTGATGCAAAAGTCAATTGATCATTTGGAAAAAGAGTTGACAAAAATTAGAGCAGGGAAAGCGAATCCTTCAATGGTTAGCGGAGTGATGGTAGATTATTACGGTTCTATGACTCCTCTCTCTCAAATAGCAAACATTAGCACAATGGATGCTCGAACAATAACTGTTCAGCCTTGGGAAAAAGCTTCATTAGAGCCAATTGAAAGAGCAATTATTAATTCAAATTTAGGTTTGAATCCTCAAAATAACGGTGAATCGATTTTGATTAACGTCCCTCAACTTACTGAAGAAAGAAGAAAAAATTTAGTTAAGCAAGCAAAAGCTGAAGCTGAAGAAGCAAAAGTGGGTATTCGAAACTCTAGAAAAGAAGGGAATGACGAGGTTAAGAATTTCCAAAAAGATGGAATGTCTGAAGACCAAGCTAAAGGTGTAGAGGAAAGTATTCAAGAATTAACTGGCAAATACGCTAATCAAGTTGATCGCATTCTTGATGCAAAAGAAATTGATATCATGAAAGTGTAGCTAATTTCTTAGCATATTTAAGAAATAGAGTTGAACAGTTTTCAATGGTAATATCTAAAGGTTCAAATTCAAAATCTAATTCTTGCTTAATTTTTGAAGCTTCAAAGCATTTTTCTTTGAATGCTGTTTCTATGCTCGAAGTGCTTAATATTGCTCTTGAACGGGTTATTTTAGCACGAAGCTGATCCAAATATTTTAGAATATTTGCAAGAAAATAGTTGGCTTCATATTTTGGTTTGGTTTTACCGAGACTTGTAGCTATTTTTTCAAATAAAGTTTTAAAGCTCCTATTTTCAGAAACTAAGAGGTATCTCTCATTGTTGATTTCGCTATTCATCAATTGAATCATTGCTTTTACAACATCAACTACAGCGACAAAACCATTAGATCCTGGAGTATAAAAAGGTAATCCATCATAGACACGCTTAATGATGGTTAGGCTACTCTCATTCCAATTTCCGAAACCCAAAATTGTAGCGGGATTAACTATTACAACAGAAAGGCCTTCTTGGGACGCTCTCCAAACTTCATTTTCAGCATAATATTTACTAATTGAATAGTGACTAGTTGTTTTTGTGTTTTGCCAAATAGCATTTTCATCAGTACATTTATTATTCTGATATTCACCCAGAGCTGAAACTGAACTAACGTAGCAAAACTTTTTTATTTTATACTCTAAGCTAAGGTTTACCATATTCTCAGTGCCTTCAATATTTATTTTCATCATTTTGTCAGCATCATTAGGCTGGAAGGAAACCATAGCAGCAGAATGATAAACATAATCTATTCCTTCAAAGGCATCCTTTAATTGAAAATAATCTAAGAGGTCAGCTTTTTCCCATTCAATCTTTTCGAACAAACTTGGAGCATTATAGCTTTCAAAGACAAGTTTTACTTTTTCAAGTGATTCTTCTGTGCGATAGATTGCTCTTATTTTTTCTTTTTTTGATAATAGGAAATATAGGAGATGACTGCCTACTAAACCTGTACCACCTGTTACTAATATCATAGAAAAAATTTACATCAAATTTAAAGATTAAAGGCAGGCTTTAGTTTAAAAAATAGCATTTTGAATGGTTATCTTTGCGAAAAAAGAAGAATGGACTTTGTAGAGGAATTAGAATGGAGAGGGATGATTCAAAATATCATGCCCAATACTCAGGAACAGCTCTTAAAAGAACAAACTACAGGTTATGTGGGTTTCGACCCAACAGCCGATTCATTGCATATTGGAAACTTAGTTCCAATTATGCTACTAACTCACTTTCAAAATGCTGGGCATAAACCTTTAGTTTTAGTTGGAGGTGCTACTGGCATGGTTGGTGATCCATCTGGAAAATCAGAAGAACGGAATTTTTTAACAGAAGAGGTTCTTCAACATAATTTGAATTGTCAGAAGAAACAACTTGAGCAGTTTTTAGATTTTGATAAGAGTAAGGAAAATGCAGCTGAAATTGTCAATAATTACGATTGGTTCAAAGAATTTTCTTTCTTAGATTTTTTAAGAGATGCAGGAAAACATATTACGGTCAATTATATGATGGCTAAGGAATCTGTAAAGAAAAGACTAGAGACAGGTATCTCATTCACAGAGTTTTCATATCAATTAATACAGGGTTATGATTTTTATTGGTTGAACCAACATAAAAATTGCAAGTTGCAAATGGGTGGATCTGATCAATGGGGAAATATTGTGACAGGGACTGAATTTATTAGAAAAAAAACTGATAGTGAAGCATTTGCGATTACATGTCCTTTAATCACCAAATCTGATGGCAGCAAGTTTGGAAAATATGAAGGGGGAAATGTATGGTTAGATTAAAC
>CAYPJC010000104.1:0-7207 GCA_964410855.1 uncultured Flavobacteriales bacterium
TGGCTATTGGCTTGGGTTTGACCTTAATACACCTAATTAGCATACCAGTAACAAACACTTCCGTAAACCCAGCTAGGAGCACAAGTCAAGCCATATTTGCTGGAGATTGGGCCATGGATCAACTTTGGTTATTTTGGTTGGCGCCCATTGTTGGAGCAATTTTAGCCGGTTTGGTTTACAAGTTTATGTCTCCCGAGAAAGGGAAATAAGTTAGACTAGAGCTAATGCAAAAAAAGGAATACAGGTAAACTATTACTAAATTTGAAAGATGGAGTATTGGGAAGAAATAAATGCGAAACTGAAACCTTGGGTTGACATTGAGCTGAATAAAACAGTGGTCGACCTTTTCGCAGGTTGTGGTGGACTTTCCCTAGGGTTTGAAGCCAATGGATTTAAAACTATTGGCTTTGAAATGGACGAAAGAGCCTGTGAAACATATAACAAAAGTTTAATTGGGGAATGTTTCCATGAAAAGCTATCCATTGATTCTAAGTACCCTAAAGCAGATATTGTTATTGGTGGACCTCCTTGTCAACCATTCAGTGTGGGTGGCAAACAATTAGGTCTAAAAGATTCGAGAGATGGATTTCCAATATTTCTCTCCTCAATTCGCCAGCTTGACCCTGAAGTATTGCTTTTTGAGAATGTCCGTGGGATGCTCTATAAAAATAAATGGTACCTAAAAGAAGTGATCGAAGAACTTGAAAGCCTTGGTTACTACATTAATTATGCTCTCTTGAATGCAGTTAATTATGAAGTACCACAAAACAGAGAAAGAATAGTTGTAATTGGTTCTAAACAAGTAATAAATCTTCCAAAAAGAATAAATCGTAGAATCACTGTAGGTCAAGCTATAGGTGATTTAGCTTTTCAATTTGATGAAAATTCAAAGTTTTTCACGGAATCAATGGACAGATATGTTGCCAAATATGAAAAGGCTTCAAAATGTATTAATCCAAGAGATTTATATTTAGATAGACCCGCCAGAACTTTGACCTGTCGAAATTTAGCAGGAGCAACAGGTGATATGCACCGAGTAAGATTAAAGGATGGACGAAGAAGAAGAGTTACGGTTAGAGAGGCAGCGAGATTGCAAAGCTTTCCTGATTGGTTTGAGTTTTCAGGAACTGAAACAAACCAATTTAATCAAATCGGTAATGCAGTAGCACCAAATTTTGCATATAACTTAGCACAGAATATTAAATCTCACCTCCTTGGAGAAGTGAGCAGTCAATATTTAAAATCTGAAGACGAACAATTAAAACTTTTTGAGAATGAAGCAGTATATCAGTCGAGATAAATCAAAATCTTTTAACAAAAAAAGAACTAAGGTTCGAGAACTGATAAATACAACACTTTACTTTCTTGACGCTTTTGGAATTCCAATGAATGCCACGCCAAGACGATTAGAGAGAATGGCTATAGCATTTTTAGCAAGCGGTGATGTAAAGAAAATTGAAGACTTTGCATCTATAAAAGATTTAAACAGCGGTTACGCTCTTAAAACAAGGGGAATAATTGAATTTGTAAATAAGCATTTCAGAGAAAATATAAGCTCAGGGTCTTATGATGACATTCGCAGAAAAGACTTAAAACTTCTTACTGTAGCAGAAGTTGTTTTGCATTCAAGTCCAAATTCAGCAACCAACGACTCGACTCGTGGTTATACAATAAACCCATTATATGCCGAACTCATTAAGAATTTTGGCTCAAAAGATTGGGAGAAACAAGTAGCAGAAAAATTAAAAAATGTTGAGCCATTAAGCAAGAAACTAAAAAGGGAACGAGAAATAGCAAAAGTGAGCGTTACTCTTCCTTCAGGGGGTGAACTTACTTTTTCAGCAGGAGAACACAACGATTTACAGAAAGCAATTATTGAAGACTTTTTGCCTAGATATGGACACGGAGCAGAAGTGTTGTATGTTGGAGATACCTCAGACAAATACTTATACTTAGAAAAGGAAAAACTTGAAGAATTGAACTTCTTTGAAATTTCACACGAAGAATTACCTGACGTAATTACCTACTCAAAGAAAAAGAATTGGCTCTATTTGATTGAAGCAGTGCATTCTTCGGGTCCAATTAGCGAACTGAGATTAATCCAACTTCAAAAGCTAACCAAAGACTGTAAAGCTGACATTGTGTTTGTTACAGCATTTTTGAATAGACCTAAGTTCAGACAATTTATGACAGATATTGCTTGGGAGACGGAAGTTTGGATTGCTGATAATCCAGGCCATTTGGTACATTTCAATGGAAATAAATTTATTGGCCCATACAAGGAAGAATAAAAAAACTCTTTAAGACGCGTAATATGCCATGAGCTTATGCTGCGCCTAAAATCAGTTTTATAAGTAAGCTGTTAAGGTTTGCTTTTCATAGCTCCGATTTCTCTGCTTCGAAATTAAATACCGGTTGATTGGGAGCAGATCAACCCTTTGAGGTAGTTATTTAAACCAATTAGAATGTTGTTCCAAGGCGAAGTCATCAAAAATTAATCCGCCTATTAATTAAAAATTGCAGTAACTAACTGATATGATTACACCTAAGGCAATATTATTTGCAGAAATTGAAAATACAATCAGCTCTTTAAACATTGATAGCATTTCTGATAAACGTAAAGCAATTTTAAAACCGCTAATTGATTTTACTCAATCTAAACTTGAAAAGAATCAAGAAATTCGCATCAATTTTATTTGCACGCATAATTCACGAAGAAGCCACTTATCACAAATTTGGTCGCAAGTAATGGCGCATTACTTCAACATAAAAAACGTGTTTTGTTACTCAGGAGGCACAAAAGCTACCGCTTTGTTTCCTATGGTTATAGAAACTTTAAAAAATCAAGGACTTCAAATACAAACACTTTCAAATGGCAGCAATCCTGTATTTGCTATTAAATATGCAAAAAATCAGCATCCAGTTATTGGGTTTTCAAAAACCTACGAAGACAATTTTAATCCACAATCAAGTTTTTTAGCAGTTATGACCTGTTCACAAGCAGATGCTGATTGTCCGTATATTGCAGGTGCAGAAAATCGAATTTCTATACCTTTTGAAGACCCAAAGGCATTTGATAACACACCGCAACAAGCACTAAAATACAATGAAAAAAGTCTTCAAATTGCTACCGAATTATTTTACGTTTTCTCTCAAATTAAATTCTAAAAATGGCATCCAATAAAAAACTAAGTTTTCTCGATAAAAATCTAACACTTTGGATTTTTGCAGCAATGGCCATTGGAGTAGGGTTTGGGTATTTAATTCCAACTTTTCCTGACATTATAAACTCATTCAATATTGGATCGACTAATATTCCAATTGCAATCGGTTTAATATTAATGATGTACCCGCCTTTGGCAAAAGTGAATTTTTCGCTCTTACCAAAAGTATTCAAAAACATAAAAATTCTTTCTATTTCATTAATTCTCAATTGGGTAATTGGTCCTGTTTTAATGTTTGTTTTGGCAATTACATTTTTGCATGACTACCCTGAGTATATGGTCGGTTTAATTTTAATTGGTTTGGCACGTTGTATTGCAATGGTTTTGGTTTGGAACGACCTTGCAGAAGGCAGTAGCGAATATGGCGCAGGTTTGGTAGCGTTAAACAGTATTTTCCAAGTTTTTGCCTATAACTATTCTTCCACCATATTTCGGATTTGAAGGAGCAATCGTTGATATTTCAATTGGAACAATTGCAGAAAGTGTGGCAATATACTTGGGGATTCCGTTTATACTAGGAATATTAAGTCGATTGATTCTAGTTAAGCTAAAAGGCGAAGAATGGTACACAACGAAATTCATTCCAACTATTTCTCCAATTACATTGATTGCCCTTTTGTTTACGATTATTGTAATGTTTTCTTTAAAAGGCGAGTTGATTGTAGAAATCCCTTTGGACGTATTAATTATTGCAGTTCCTCTACTTATCTATTTTTGTTTAATGTTCCTAATTAGCTTTTTCTTTACAAGGGCTATGGGAGCTGAATATGACAAAACAGCTTCGGTAGCCTTTACTGCAGCAGGAAATAATTTTGAATTGGCAATTGCAGTTGCAATTGCAGTTTTTGGACTAAATTCAGGTCAAGCTTTTGCAGGAGTAGTTGGTCCTTTAGTTGAAGTTCCTGCTCTGATTTTGTTGGTACGGGTTTCCTTTTGGTTAAAGAAAAAATATTACGATAAACCCCTCGCATAAAGACATACTCCAAGTGCTTTTTTTACCCTACTATTCCCTTTAACAATTCAATCGCTTTAACAATATTGCTTACATTTTCATACACCAAGCTCAAGCGATCTTTGCGTTCTTTCAGCTTACACTTGTTTGGGTTTTGCTGCACATATTGTAGCACCTTCGTAAAAATAGGCGATTGAAAATAAGGTGAATCTTGGTTAGAAACAAAATAGCAAATCAATTTATTCTGTTTCAGCACAGCCTTTTCTATTCCAATACCCTTAGCAATCCATCGTAAGCGAATGGCTTGAATCATTTCTTGGGTTGCTATAGGAACTGGCCCAAAGCGGTCAATTAATTTTTCCTCAAACTTGCCAAGTTCCTCTTCTGTTTGCAAGCCATCGAGCTCTTTATATAAGTTAATCCGTTCTGAAATGTTGCTCACGTATTCATCGGGAATTTGAATCTCCATATCCGTCTCAATCTGACAGTCTTGTACAAATGCTCCCTGCAATTCTTCGTACATATCCTTGAATTCCGTTTCCTTCAATTCTTGAATGGCTTCATTTAATATCTTCTGATACATTTCGAAACCAATCTCTGAAATAAATCCACTTTGTTCGGCTCCCAATAAATTTCCTGCACCACGAATATTCAAATCCTTCATGGCAATTTGAAAGCCACTTCCTAAATCTGAAAATTGCTCCAAGGCTTGCAAGCGTTTTCTTGCTTCTGGAGTTAGAGAAATCATAGGAGGTGCTAATAAATAACAGAACGCCTTTTTGTTTGATCGTCCTACCCTACCTCGCATCTGGTGCAAATCAGACAAACCAAAATTATTTGCATTGTTGATAATAATGGTATTTGCATTGGGTATATCCAAGCCACTTTCGATAATGGTGGTTGCTACTAATACATCAAATTCTCCATTAATAAAGGACATCATGCGTTCTTCCAACTCATCTCCTTTCATTTGTCCGTGAGCTACCAATACCCGAGCATCAGGGACTAAACGCTGAATTAAGCCCGCGATTTCCTTTATATTTTGAACCCGATTATGAATGAAAAAGGATTGTCCACCCCGACTAATTTCATAGGTAATAGCATCTCGTATAAGTTCCTCGCCAAAGGTTCTAAGCTCTGTTAAAATGGGTTGACGATTAGGTGGTGGCGTATTTATGACAGACAAATCTCTTGCTTGCATAAGTGAAAATTGCAGTGTTCTTGGGATTGGTGTGGCAGTTAAGGTTAAGGTATCCACATTTGTTTTGAAAGTCTTGAGTTTATCTTTCACACTCACCCCAAATTTCTGTTCCTCATCAATTATTAAAAGTCCAATGTCTTTAAACTTTACATCTTTTCCCACGATTCGATGAGTTCCAATTAATATATCAATTTCTCCAGTTTCTAATTTTTTTAACGTCTCTTTCTGTTGTTTAGGAGTCTTAAATCGATTTATATAATCTACCGTGACAGGGAAATCTTTTAAGCGATTTTTAAAGGTTTGATAATGCTGAAAAGCTAAAATGGTTGTAGGCACTAGAATGGCTACTTGCTTGCTATCACTCACCACTTTAAAAGCTGCTCGAATGGCAATCTCAGTTTTCCCAAAACCAACATCTCCACAAATGAGTCTATCCATTGGAGTTTCAGATTCCAAATCCCCTTTTACATCTTGGGTGGCTTTGTATTGGTCAGGTGTATCTTCATATAAAAAAGAAGCTTCCAACTCATTCTGCAGGTATGTATCGGGAGAAAATGCATAACCTATTTTCTGCTTTCGCTCAGCGTACAATTTAATCAAATCAAAAGCGATTTCCTTAACTTTTTTCTTTGTTTTCTGCTTTATTTTCTTCCACGTATCTGAGCCTAATTTGTCAACAGTTGGAGGTGTTCCATCCTTGCCAACAAACTTTGAGATACGGTGTAAAGAATGAATGGATATGTATAAAATATCTTGATTTCGGTATAAAATCCGAATAGCTTCTTGCTGTTTGCCATTCACATTTAATTTTTCTAAGCCTGAAAATTTTCCAACTCCATGATCAATGTGAACAATAAAATCTCCTGGCGTTAAATTTTGAAGTTCCTTGAGTGTAATTGCCTGATCTTTTCGCTTAAAACTTTCTTTTAATCGAAAACGGTGATAGCGGTTAAAAATCTGATGATCGGTGTAAATGGCTATTTTTTGAGCATCATCAATAAATCCTTCATGAATTGGCAACAGCAGGGTTTCTATTTGGATATCCTTCTCTAGATCTTCAAATATGGAGTATAAGCGTTCAATTTGCTTGGCATTGTTGGCAACTAAAACATTAGCAATTCCGGCAGATGTATTTTTATTTAAATTACTTGCTAATAAATCAAAATTCTTATTGAATACAGGCTGTGGACTGCTTTTAAACTCAAGCTTCAAGTCTTGTTCAAAATAGACCTGTTGTCCAAACTCAATGGTGTTTAAATGCAAGCTAGATTGAATAAATTGTTCTTTTGAAATAAACAACTCTTCAGGCGGAGTATGTTTCAAAGGAGAATCTAGTTTATCGAAAGCCAATTTCGATAGCTTGAATTGCTCTTCAATTTTATCGCGGCAAATACTAAAATCCTTGAACCAAAAAAGGGTGTTGTCTGGTAGAAATTGAAAAATAGGAACATGCGCTTCTTCAAGCATCTGCTCTTGAACATTAGGCAGAATAGCAATTTTGTTTAATTTTTTTATCGACAATTGACTAGCCGGGTCAAAGAGCCTGATTGAATCAATATCATCACCAAAAAATTCGATCCGATAAGGATTCTCATTGGCAAAAGAATAAATATCAATAATACCACCTCGAACAGAAAACTGACCAGGGTCTCCCACAAAATCAACGCGTTCAAAATTATATACATTCAGCGTTTCAACTAAAAAGTCAATACTTAATGAATCGTTTTGCCTAATTTCAAAAGTATTTTTTTGGAGATTTTTTTCCGTAACAACGTATTCAGAAAGTGCTTCAGGGTAACTGATAATAAAGTATTGCTGCTCTTTAGAACT
>CAYPJC010000105.1:0-7179 GCA_964410855.1 uncultured Flavobacteriales bacterium
TCCATATGAATTCTTGTGATTCCAATCTCTTTTACCGTTCCTTCTGAATTTTTTATGACGATTTTACCTCCATTACATAAGGGTGTTTTATCCTGAGTTATTTGATATCCCTTTGGCATATCTGCATAAAAATAATTTTTTCTAGCAAACTGATTTTCATACCTAATCTCAGAGCCAACGGCCAAACCAAGTCTTACACCATACTGAATTGTATTCTCGTTAAATCTTGGAAGAGTTCCAGGATGCCCCAAAGTAATCGGGCTAGTATGACTGTTTGGCAAAGCCCCAAACTCAGCAGAATCAGAAGAATATGCCTTACTTTTTGTTTGTAGTTGAGCATGCACCTCAAGACCTACAACTATTTCATACTTATCATAAATTTCTTTTTCCAACATAGGTCGGTAAAATTAAGAATTATCGGCTTGAGTGTAAATTAATCTAAAGGCATATTTTTAGCTATTTTTTTCACCATTCCTTTAAATAAAGCGCTCAACTTAGGGGCTGCAATACTAGCTACTTCTTGAACTTCATCGTGAGATATTTCTACAATATGGCCTTCCACTCCTAAATCAGCAATTATAGATACGCCAAAAACTTTCATACCACTGTGAATTGCTACAATGGTTTCTGCAGTGGTTGACATACCAACGGCATCAGCTCCAATGTATCTAAAGTGCTTGTATTCTGCAGGGGTTTCATAATTTGGACCTGCGGTGCCAACATATACCCCTTCATGAAGGTTTAGACTTAGCTGCTTACTAATTTCCTTTGCAAATCGGATCAATTCAAAACTATAAGGCTCACTCATATCAGGAAACCTTGGACCCAGTTCATCTATATTTTTACCTCTTAATGGATTTTCAGGAAAAAGATGAATGTGGTCATTCAAAATCATCAAATCTCCAATTTTATGAGCAGGATTTAATCCCCCACTCGCATTTGAAAGTAAAACTGTCTTAATTCCTAGAGCTTTAAAAACACGTATAGGAAAAGTCGTTTGCTGCATACTATACCCTTCATAGTAATGAAAACGACCCTTGAGAGCTATGATGGGAACTCCTTCTAGCTTTCCAATTATCAATTGTCCTTGATGTCCTTCGACTGTTGAAATTGGGAAATTTGGTATTTCTGAATAATCCAGAATTGCTTCAACATCAATTTCCTCTGTTAAATTCCCTAATCCCGAGCCCAATACAATCCCAATTTCTACAGGAAATTGTAATTTAGAGTCAATGAATTTTTTGGTTTCTTCTATAAGATCTAACATATTCATCTATTTCAGAACTGAAATGATCATCACCATGTTGATGAAATTGAATTTTTATTGGCATACAAAAAACCGGAATTGGGTCCATGTTTTTAGCGTCAAATTTAACTGAATCCTTCTCAGTGACTACAATCATTTTTTGAGGACTTAAAAATTGACTTAGCTTTTTCTTAATTTTTTCATAATCTTTCAATGCAAAGAAATGATGATCTCTGAAATTTAAGCTAGCAATCTCTTTCGCAAACCTGTTAAAATGAAGCAACAACGACTTTGGGTTAGCAATGGCGCTAACTAAAAGAACAGCATGCGTACTTAATTTATTTTTTTTGTCTTGAATCTTTACGGCAGCTTCATTCAATGGAACCAATTCTTCATACTCAATAAACGAAAAAAACACTTTTTGGTAATCCCGAGGATTTAATGAGTTCGTTATTCTTCTAATTTCAAGGGAGGATAAAACTTTAGGGCTCTTTGTAACAATAATTATATCCGCTCTCCTTGCAGAGCTTTTATACTCTCTTAACCTTCCTGAAGGCAAGGGAATGTCTTCTGTGTATAAATTACTATAGTCCGTTAATAGAATATTGAAGCCTGGTTTAACATATCGATGCTGAAAGGCATCATCTAATAAAATGACTTCCGGCGGCGATGGAAGCGCGGTTAATTTTCCTATCCCCCTTTTTCTATCACCATCAACTGCTACCATAATGTTAGGAAACTTTCTAAATATTTGAAATGGCTCATCCCCAATACTAAAAGCATCATCATGAGAATCAGCAAGTTTAAACCCCTTTGATTGCCTTCCATACCCTCTGCTAAGAGTTGCTAAATGATATTGGCTCTTTAGTAGATTAATAATAAATTCAACATGAGGTGTCTTGCCAGTACCTCCCACACTTAAGTTCCCAACAGAAATTAGTGGAAAAGGATAAGATTCACTTTTAAACACCCCTATATCAAATAGGAAATTTCGAATTCTTATCGAGAGGACATAAATAAGTGTAATTGGAAGGAAAAGTATTTTTAATAAAAAATTCAATATAATTCTATCTTATTCTTTGTACAAAACTCCTTATTTACGTTAAATTTAACCCCACTAACATCAAATTTCTATGAACATTTCAGATGTAATAAAAGAGCTTGAAAAATTAGCCCCATTATCCTTGCAAGAGTCCTATGATAATTCAGGCTTGTTAGTTGGAAATGAAGATCTAAAAACCAATGGCGCTCTAATATGCCTAGATAGTATTGAGGAAGTTATTGATGAGGCGATAAACAAATCAATTAACCTAGTTATTTCGCATCATCCTATTTTATTTTCAGGATTAAAAAGTATAACAGGGAAAAATTATGTGGAAAGGGTGATTGCAAAAGCTATAAAAAACGATATAGCCATCTATGCCATTCACACCAATCTAGATAATATAAAAAATGGGGTAAATAAAAAAATAGGAGAATTGATTGGTCTCAAAAACTTAAAAATCCTTGACCCTAAGAAAGGATTACTTAAAAAATTAGTTTTTTTCGCACCAACAGAAAATAGCGAAAAGATAAAAGATTCGATCTTTAAGGCAGGTGGAGGAAAAATTGGAGAGTATGATTATTGCAGCTATACGTCAGAAGGCATTGGTTCTTTCAGGGCAAGCATGAACAGCAATCCATATGCAGGCGAAAAAGGTAAAATCCATCGCGAAAACGAGCTGAGGGTTGAAATTGTATTACCAAATTACTTAGAGAAAAACATTATACGTGAACTTCTTTTAGCTCACCCTTATGAAGAGGTGGCATATGATATCTATTCATTAGAGAACTCATGGAATGAAGTTGGAAGCGGCATGATTGGAGAATTAGAGGAGCCTATTCCCCTTTTAGATTTTCTAGATCAAATAAAAGTTAAGTTAAATACCGCATGCATTAGACACACTAAAGAAATTTCTAAAACTGTAAAAAAAATAGCAATTTGTGGTGGTTCAGGAAGCTTTTTACTTAACAAAGCCATTGCAGAGAAAGCGGATGTTCTTGTTACTTCTGATTTTAAATATCATCAGTTTTTTGATACCAATGAAAAAATCGTGATAGCTGATGTTGGACACTTTGAAAGTGAGCAATTTACAACAAGCCTGATACAAGATTATCTTCAAGAAAAAATTCCTAATTTTGCGACCTATTTATCAAAAGTAAACACGAACCCAATTAATTACAGATAACATGGCTAAAAAGGCTAAGGGAGCAGAAGCAACTGTGGAAGAAAGATTACAAGCATTATATGATTTGCAAGTAATAGACTCTAAAATCGATAGAATAAGAACCATTCGAGGAGAACTTCCATTAGAAGTTCAAGACTTGGAAGACGAAGTTGCAGGATTAGAGACCCGAACCAATAAGGCTGCAGATGCAATTAAATCGTTAGAAACTGATATCGCAAGCAAGAAGAACCAAATAAAGGAATCTGAAGCTGCTATTAAGAAGTACGAGGAACAGCAAAAAAATGTTAGAAATAATAGGGAATATGATTCTTTAACAAAGGAAATGGAATTTCAAGCTCTTGAAATGGAATTAGCTGAAAAGCACATTCGAGAGTTTCAAGTGCAAATTGAAAATAAAAAAGAAGTAAACGAATCTGCTGTTCTAAAACTTGATGAAACCAAGAAGGAATTTGATCATAAAAAGAATGAGCTAGAAGAAATTATTGCTGAAACAGAAAAAGAAGAAAAAGACCTATTGAAGAAGTCGAAGAAGGCTGAAGAGGTTATTGAAGAAAGATTGTTAACAGCATATAAAAGAATTAGAGATAATGCAAGAAATGGTCTTGCTGTAGTACCTGTTCAAAGAAGCGCTTGTGGTGGTTGTTTTAACAAAATCCCGCCTCAACGTCAATTGGACATCAACCAACATAAAAAAGTAATTGTTTGTGAGCATTGTGGAAGAATATTAATCGATCCAAAAATGGCAGGCATTGAAGAAGTTGTTGAAGAAAAACCAAAGAGAAGAACTAGAGCAAAAGCATAAAATAGAACACTTTATTAAAAAAGAGGGAATTGTAATCAATTTCCTCTTTTTTTTTGCTTCATCGCAGCCTATATGTTTTGAGTGAGCCAATTCAAACTCCTATTCCAATTACAAAACTAGTCTATAATTGAATTCAAGGTCTTGCTTGGTCTCATTATTGATTCCACTTTAATCTTATCTGGAAAATAATAACCACCTAAGTCAACCGACTTACCTTGAACATCTTCTAATTCCTTTAAAATGATACTCTTTTTATCTTCTAAAGAATCCGCTATTGGTTGAAAATGCTTTTGTAGCTCAACATCCTTGATCTGTTCAGACAATGCTCTGGCCCAATACAAAGCAAGATAAAAATGACTGCCTCGATTATCTAATTCTCCCACTTTTCTAGAAGGTGAATTTCCATTCAAAAGCAATTGCTTTGTGGCCTTATCCAACTTATCAGCTAATATCAATGCCTTTGGGTTATTCGACTTTTTGCCCAAATATTCCAAAGAAACTGCTAATGCTAAGAACTCCCCAAGGGAATCCCATCTTAGATGATTTTCTTTAACCAATTGTTCAACATGCTTTGGTGCAGAACCTCCTGCCCCAGTTTCAAAAAGCCCTCCACCTTTCATGAGAGGAACAATTGACAACATTTTAGCTGAAGTTCCTAATTCCAAAATTGGGAAAAGATCTGTTAAATAATCTCTAAGAACATTGCCAGTTACTGAAATGGTATTCTCTCCATCCTTCAATCGCTTTAAAGTATATTTAGTGGCCTCTATAGGAGATTTTATGCTAATATCTAAATCTTTTGTAGGTAATTCTTTTAAATAATTATTTACCTTTTTAATTACCTCAGCATCATGAGCTCTTTCATTATCTAACCAAAAAATTGTAGGCCACCCAGTTGCTCTAGCACGATCTACTGCCAACTCAACCCAATTCTTAATCGGCTCGTCCTTTGTTTGACACATTCTCCATATATCTCCAACTTCAACATCATGCTCAATTAAAGTTTCATTGTCTTCAGAAATAACTCGAATATTACCCTCATCAAAGAGCTCAAAGGTCTTATCATGAGATCCATACTCTTCAGCCTTTTGAGCCATTAAGCCAACATTAGGAACTGTTCCCATTGTTGTTGGATCAAAAGCTCCATGAAGCTTGCAGAATTTAATTGTTTCGGAGTATATGCCTGCATAACTACTATCAGGGATAATTGCTTTAGTATCTTGAAGTTCCCCATCGGCATTCCACATTTTACCAGAAGTCCGAATCATAGCTGGCATAGATGCGTCAATAATAACATCACTAGGAACATGAAGGTTTGAAATACCTTTATCAGAGTTAACCATAGCCACATCAGGACCAGATTTAAAAGAAGACTTGATTAAATTATTAATTTCAGTTTGCTCCTCCTGAGGAAGTTTTTGAATACTTGACAACATACTCTCTAGCCCATCATTTGGATTTGCCCCAACCTTTTTCAATGAATCAGCGTGTTTTTCAAAAACTTCCGAAAAATAAACTCTTACAGCATGACCAAAAATAATTGGGTCTGAAACCTTCATCATTGTTGCTTTCATATGAAGTGAAAACAAAACTCCCTGCTCTTTCGCTTCTTCTTTTTGTTCTTTCAAAAAAGAAATTAAATCCTTCTTACTAAGAAAGGTTCCATCTATAATTTCATCTTTTAAAATAGGAAAATCAGTTTTTAAAACTTGAATTTCACCCTTCTTCTTTACCAATTCGATTCTGACTGTCTTAGCCTGACTAAGTGTTACTGACTTTTCATTTGAATAAAAGTCTCCTTTTTTCATAGTAGATACATGAGACTTTGAATTAGCAGACCACTCACCCATTGAATGTGGATTTCTCTTTGCAAACTCTTTAACAGCTCTTGGGGCTCTCCTATCAGAATTACCTTCTCTCAAAACTGGATTAACTGCGCTACCTTTTATTTTATCATACCTGTTTTTTACATCTTTTTCTAAATCACTTTCTACATTCTCAGGATAATTAGGTAATTTAAATCCTCTTTCTTTTAGCTCATTAATGGCAGCAAGTAATTGTGGAAGCGATGCGCTGATATTAGGCAACTTAACAATGTTAGCTTCAGGATTTTTCACCAATTCTCCTAACATAACTAAGGATTTTTCTACAATTTGACCCTTTTCCAAGTATTCAGGAAACACAGCTAAAATTCTTGTTGCTAATGAAATGTTTGATTTCTCTACCTCTATTCCTGCAGCAGAAGTAAACTTCTTTACAATTGGAAGTAGAGAGTAGGTTGCTAAAGCAGGTGCTTCATCTGTTTCGGTGTAAATAATTTTTTGGCTCATCTAATTAATTTAATCAAGTAAAATCCTTCTCATTCCCAACAATGAGAGTGTCTGATTCCTAGTAAGCGAAGTTAATTTTTATGCGCCTCAAAAAAAATAAAAAAAGGAAAATAATTTCTGATTTTTTCTTTTTTAAACTAACTGAATTATGAATTCATTAGTTATGGGTTAATTTGATATTTATCAGCGCACAATATTCAATGTGGATGATTTAGTAAATTCGCCGAATTCAATAAATATCTATGAAAAAACTAGACACTATTTGGTTACTCCTTGTCATCTTATTATGGGCCTGCAAAGGTCAAGTTGAAATGGCAGAAGAAGGAGCAAAAGACACTACCCAATCTATAAATAAAGAAAAAATGGAACAACTGCTAATTTATCAAGACCAGCATAGTTTCAGTAAGCCAAACGAGGCTGTTGTGAAACACTTAAATTGGATAGCCAAAGTTGATTTTGATCAAAAAATCATTCATGCAACTGCAACCTATCAAATTGAAAATAAAAAAAATGTTGACACCATATTTCTCGACATACGTAACCTGACTATCTCTGAAATAAGAAGAGATGACA
>CAYPJC010000106.1:0-7124 GCA_964410855.1 uncultured Flavobacteriales bacterium
CTTTCAAATGGTTTTGTGGAGTATGAAATTTTGGCTTGCGTAGCTTGAAGGAAGTGACCCAAGTCAGTGGTTAACTCATATTCGTCGAATTGCAGAAATGTCCTAAATACTGTTTTAAAGCAATAGCGATTTCTCGGTGTAATTTTTGGGAGATATATTAATAGCATATTACATTAATCCTTCGTCAGTAAAGCTAAAATAGGCATCATTCCCAACAATTATGTGATCTAAAACCGCAATATCAAGATTTTTACCAGCTTCTACCAACTTTTTAGTCAACTGAATATCTGCCTGACTAGCTTTTAAGTTCCCTGAAGGGTGATTGTGGCATAGTATAATCGAAGAAGCAAGTTTTTCAATAGCTGGTTTAAATATTAATTTTGCATCTGCAACTGTTCCACTAACTCCTCCCTTACTCACATTTGTTTTTCCAATTACATGATTAGATCTATTTAATAAAAGGATCCAAAATTCTTCATGTGGCAAGTCACTTAAAACATCTTGAATCTCTTGAAAAGCATCTGAACTTGTAGTTATTTTTTGTTTTTCAGAAGCATTACTCAATTTTCTTCGCCTACCTAATTCCATAGCTGCAGCTATGGCAATTGCTTTAGCTTCGCCAATTCCCTTGAATTTTTTTAACTCCTCAATATCTAGTTTCCCAAGGTTATTTAAATTATTTTCAACAGATTGTAATATCCTCTTTGCTAACTCAACTGCTGTCTCTTGTCTATTACCTGAACCAATCAATATGGCTATCAATTCAGCATCTGAAAGACTTCCCTTGCCATTATTGGCAAATTTTTCTCTTGGCCTATCCGCTTCTGCCCAAGATTTAATATTCAAATGATTTGAATAATCAATCATGCTTTAAAGATAATCAATCCGTTTACTTCTAAACATAATTCCTAACTTTAGTGAAACTATCTCATTTTATACTCTAAATCTTGTTTCCACGCTTTTTAATTTTATTTTTTATAGGCGCCTGTTTCAGTTGTGATTCTAGTAGAAATTTATATTCTGCCCTTGAGAATCCTAAAGATATTGTGAATTTAAATTTATCAAATGGTGAATTTATTACTTTGCCTCCACAAATTGGTGAACTTGAAAACCTTGAAGTCTTAAATCTTTTTGGAAATAATTTAGTCTCTCTTCCTCCTGAAATTGGTCAATTAAAAAAATTGAAGCGCCTAATTTTAGCAAATAATGATATAAAAGAGCTTCCTAAAGAAATTGGTCAGTTAATAAACTTAGAAAGATTGTCAGTAGAGTACAACGAACTAAGAACTCTTCCAAAAGAAATTGGCAATCTTAAAAAGCTTGTGGAGTTAAAACTAAACTATAATGACATCACAAAGCTTCCAGATGAAATAGGGAATTTGGAAAATTTGGGTTTTCTCCATTTACATGTAAATGATTTGGTTTCATTACCAACAACAATAGGGAAATTAAAAAACCTACAACATCTATTCGTCGGTCAAAATAGCATAGAATATTTACCAAAAGAGATGGGTGATATGGAAGGTCTTCGAATTTTAGATTTGACAAGAAGCGGCACATCTTTGGATATTCCAACAACTATTTGCAGATTAAGGCAGCTGGAATATGTTTATGTTGATCAGTTCGCTATTGTTCCTTATTGTTTACAAGTAAATATGTCACACCGATTTCATCTGGTGGTAAAATAAAATATATTTAATTATTTTCGTTTAAGAATTATTTATTGCAAACAAAAACTAAGAGTTTATTTACATGTCCAAAATCATAATTATATTAAGTATTATTTTATTTTTAGGCTCATGTAGCTTCTTTCACCAAACAATATACCACAGAGGTAATAACAATGAAACCCATATTGCTACAGTAAATAATAATGTATGCAAAAAACTTTTAGACGATGTAATATTATATGCAATTTTTGTAGATTCTAAATACACAAATACCTGGACAGAATACGATATAAATTCAACTATAGACTCAATAAAAAAAGCAACAAATTGGATTGAAAAGGAGGCTTCTAAAAATGGCGTTAACTTAAATATTAGCCTTGATTATCATCAAAATGCCAAAAGGGTAATACCTATTGAAGCAAATTTGCCGAGAAAAACTTTACTTTCTTCATTAATGACATCGACCGGAATTAATACCAGAGGAGTAGATAGGTGGTCTGATAAAATTGGGAAAGAAGCTCTAAAAGTATATGGGACAGACACTTCTGAAATCACAAAAACTAAAATTCGTCCTAAGGATAGGGAAAGATTAATAGCTAGACTAAGAGATATTCATAAAACTGATAATGTGGCTTTAATATATTTCATAAATAATTATTACACAGATGAAATTTCAGTGACTCTTCATTCTGGAATGGATCAAAATCCTGAATATTCTGTTGTTAGTTTTAAATACCCTACTGTAATTGCCCATGAATTTTTGCACCTTTTTGGTGCATTAGATTTGTATATCTCACCGTTCGATACAAAACGAAAAGCAAGAAAAAGAAAAGAGTTTGTCAAAAAAGAGTTTCCGAATGAAATTATGGCTTTTTATTACCGTGATATTGATTCTTTATCAATTAGTCCAATAACAAAGTATTTAATAAGTTGGGACAAGGAACTTTCAAAAGAAAATAAACAGATGTTATTTGGGAAGAAAATCAATATTGCAAAATATTAAAGAAGCTCTAACCAACTAAATGATTCTCAAGTGCAGAATCAAACTCTGCTTTAGCATCAACCACTTTTCCAAAGTCATCATTGTCTATTAACATTCGCTTCCCTTTTACCTCTCCTAAGAAGGTATAAGGTAAATTAGAAGCTGAAAGCGACTCCAAAAATTCATCTTGCTGCTCTTGCGATACACTAATAACTACCCTACTTTGTGCTTCTCCAAACAAGAAAGCATCTTTTCTGAATTCACTGTCTGCTTCTATTTCAAAACCTAAATTGTTAGGCATAGAAGCCTCTAAAAGAGTGATAAATAATCCTCCATCTGCGCAATCGTGAGCTGATTGAATTAATCTGTTCTTGATTAAGTCTTTTAAAATAGTTTGCAAAGCAAATTCTTCTTCAATATCAAAATAAGGAGCTGGTGACTGCTTTATTCCGTGATAAGCATATAGGTATTCAGAAGAACTAATGTCATTTTGAGACTTTCCTAACATATAAATAAAATCACCTTCATTCTGGAAGGCAAGACTCGTTATTTTGGTTTTATCTGGCACAATTCCCATCATTCCAATAGTTGGGGTTGGGAAAACGGGAACATCCTTGCCATTTTGCATGCTTTGGTTGTAGAAACTAACATTTCCACCTGTAACAGGAGTCTTAAATTTTTCACATGCCGTTTTCATGCCTTTAATAACACCAACAAATTGCCAATATACTTCAGGGTTGTAAGGATTTCCAAAATTTAGACAATTAGTGATGGCCGATGGCTCACCACCAGAACAAACAATGTTTCTAGCAGCTTCAGATACAGCTATCGCACAGCCCTTCTCAGGATCTGCATGCACATATCTTGCATTACAATCAACCGTAAAAGCTAAGGCTTTTTTTAAACCTTTTAAGTTGACAATACCAGCATCAGTTGGTTTATTAGTACTCAAATTCACAGTACCTACCATGCTATCATATTGCTCCATTACCCACTTTTTGGATGCAATATTTGGATGATTGTATAAAAAACTCGCGACTTCTTTTAAATCACTTGGTTCTTCAACTGAATCAATAGTAAAATTTTTATTGGCCTGAAAATAAGCTGGCTCTTTATATTCTCTTTCATAAATTGGAGCACCACCTCCTAATATTAATGACTCAGCAGGCACTTCTGCCACTTTTTGCCCACCCATAAAGTATTCTAGTTGACCTCCTTCGGTAACTTCTCCAATTTGAACACAATTTAAATCCCATTTTTCAAAAATATCCTCAACTTCCTTTTCACGACCCTTTTTTACAACAACAAGCATTCGTTCTTGTGATTCAGATAGTAAAATTTCAAATGGCAACATGCCTTCTTGTCGAGTAGGAACTTTATCCAAGTCAATGGTCATCCCAAAGCCTTCCTTGCCTGACATTTCAGAGGTTGAACAGGTAATCCCTGCAGCTCCCATGTCTTGCATCCCAATTATTGCATCAGTTTCTGCTAATTCCAAACTAGCCTCTAATAATAATTTCTCTTGAAATGGATCACCAACCTGAACAGCAGGTAAATCTTCCATAGAATCTTCAGTTATGTCTTTGGATGCAAAGGCTGCTCCATGAATCCCGTCTTTTCCTGTTGATGAACCAACAATGTAAACTGGATTCCCAAGTCCGTATGAAGTCGCTGAAATCATTTTATCGGCTTTCATAATCCCTGCCGACATAGCGTTAACTAATGGGTTTGTATTGTAGCATTCATCAAAGAAAACCTCGCCTCCTACAACAGGAATTCCAAAAGAATTACCATAATTCCCAATTCCTTTAACGATTCCTTTAACTAACCATTTTGTCCGATCTAGATTGATGTCACCAAACCGAAGAGAATTCAATTGAGCTATTGGTCGGGCACCCATTGTAAATATATCTCGATTAATCCCACCTACTCCGGTAGCTGCACCTTGATATGGCTCTAAAGCAGAAGGGTGATTATGAGACTCAATTTTAAAAGCACATGCTAAGCCATCTCCTATGTCAACTAATCCTGCGTTTTCTTCGCCAGCTTCAGCTAACATATGTGGTCCTTTCTTTGGCAATTTCTTCAACCAAATGATTGAATTTTTATAAGAACAATGCTCAGACCACATTACAGAATAGATACTCAGTTCTGTAAAATTTGGTGTTCTTCCAAGTATTTCCTTAATCTGCTCAAACTCTTCAGCCATAAGGCCCAATTCTTTTGCAGTTTCTATAGTAACTTCTGTTTGTTGAGAGGCTAATTCCATGCTTTGAAAGATAAGATTTGTAGGCTGCAAAAGTAGCTATTTTGTTGGGTATCATTTAAAAAAATTACGCATAATTAATTCCTATAACCCGTATTATTCATGGAATTTAGTTACCCCAAATTTGGGTGTGGCTATTTACAGAAAAATAAAGTGTATTTAACTGAAAATAAGCCAACTATAAATACAGGCTACTTTTATGGTGAATAATGCGGGATAAACTACATTTGAGGTCTAATGATTATTCCATTTGTCTCTATTACTCTTTTGGTTCTTATCGGCTATATTCTAGCTATTAAAAGAAACCCATTATTAACGGTTGAAATATCTAAACCCTTAAACATTGCTGCCCTGCTTCTTAAGTTACTCGCAGCTTACAGCTTATATGCCATTTATAGTTATTACTACACCGATCGAGCTTCAGCTGACCTGTTTAAATATTTTGATGATGCGTCAACGCTATTTAACGCAACCACTGATAATTTGAATTTAAGGTGGCAATTAATACTAGGATATGGGGAAAGAACTCCTGAATTAGATAAAATATTAGTTGGAACCCAATTTTGGGATACTTCCTCTTCTTTTTTATTTAATGACAATAGAACCATGATTCGATTGAATTTAATACTATACCATTTCTCAAATGGTGTTTATCACTTTCATTTGCTGTTTTTTACCTTACTGTCCTATTTCGGTTCTCTTGGTATCTATCGTTTTTTTAAGGGTTTTAGCAAACTAAATTCAACGCTTACCTTCATCATTTCATTCGTAGTTCCTTCTTTGTTATTATGGTGTTCAGGACCACTAAAAGAAAGCTGGCTATTGTTTGGAATGGGACTTTCACTTTATAACCTAAAAGCATTTTTAGACTGCAGTTCAAAGAAAAATTTTATTGGTCTCGCGATAGGAATTTTAATTTTAATTAGCATAAAAATTTATATCCTTTTTGCCTTAATTCCTGGAATAGTGTTCTTAATAATAAGTAAAGCCAATAGCAGTTCTAAGAAGACCAACTATACTTTCCTATTCATTCATTTAATGCTTGGAGTCATATTTCTAGTTAATCAAGAATTATTGATTTCTCTTATGAGTGATAAATTAGTCAACTTCACACTGATGGCAAATAAGGCCAATGCAAATAGCCTTGTATTTATGCCATTTTATGATAGTTTTTTAACTTTTATAACTGCAGTTCCTAACGCATTTTTCAACACCTTGATTCGTCCTGTAATACCAACAAATTTGAATCTTTTCTCGAGTTTAGCTGCCATTGAGAATTTCGTATTTCTATTACTCTTAGTTCTCCCATTATTTTTTTATAAAAAGCCTTCACTTGAAGCAAAAAGGCTGGTTATGTTTTGTTTCTCTTTCGTATTGATTACTTCAATGATAATTGGCTTAACTTGCCCAGTATTGGGTGCGATTGTTCGATACAAAGCGCCTATTCTTCCCTTTTATGCCATAGGCTTGCTTACTTTTGTGGACATTAAGCGAATACGGCATTATCTTAAATTATGAAAAAACTCTTTCTACTTTCATCTGCATTAATTATACTATTTATGAATGCCTGTTATTATACAGAAGAAGCCGATTTATTAATACACAATGCAAAAATTTATACCTTAGATCCTGAATTTAGTATTGTTGAGGCAATTGCAATTAAAGATGGCAAAATAATAGACATTGGCCCAAATAATGAACTTAAAAATCGATACCAAGCAAAGCAAGAAATTGATGCTAAACTAAAAACGATTTACCCAGGTTTTATTGATGCACATTGTCATTTCTTTTGGTATGGAAATACATTCTTTGAAGTGGACTTAGTTGGCACAAAAAGTTGGCAAGAAGTGATTGAAAAAACGATTCGTTTTTCAAAAGAAAACAAACAAGGCTGGATAACTGGCAGAGGCTGGGATCAAAATGATTGGAAAAATAAAAAATTCCCAACTAAAGATAAGCTAGATAGTTTGTTTCCAGATCGAGCTGTTATTTTAAAACGTATAGATGGTCATGCTGCAGTGGCAAATCAAAAAGCGCTCGATATTGCTGGGGTCGATGAAAACTCTATAATTGATGGTGGTATTTTCACTATAAAAAAAGGCAAACTAACTGGTCTATTAATTGACAATGCTGTAGATCTTGTGTTTAAAAAAGTCCCCCCTTTTACTGTAGAGCGGAAAATAAAAGCACTAAAAAAGGCAGAAGA
>CAYPJC010000107.1:0-2154 GCA_964410855.1 uncultured Flavobacteriales bacterium
GCTCTTTAGGCTCAAAACAAGCATGAGTCACATTACACCTTCCTCCTCCACTTACTTTAACCTTTGAAAGCAGCTTTGTCGTTTTTTCAAGAATAGTTACTTCAGCATCCACTAATTTCTCAGCAATGTTTATTGCTGAAAAAAAACCAGCCGCTCCACCGCCAATTATTACTATTCTCTTTTTATTCATAGTCCAAAGTAAAGGCTTTTAATATATTTACGTTCTATTAAATGATTTTGAAAAAACTATTATTCATTCTTTTTAATTTTTACTGCATTTCAGGATTTGCAGAAATTAAAGTTGTTATTTCTGAAATAGTATTAAGTAGCGTTGAAACTGATATTAGCTTTAAAACTTCCCATAAAAATTTCCAAGGAGTTGTCATAAAAATTGATGATACTGAAATAATTCCTCCAGTCAATACAAACAGTTTTGATATCAAATATGAATTCAATGAGGAAACGAGTATTTCGATTAAATCCGACACAGAAAGTCAAGAACTCACAATTACTCCTATTCCTCTTTGGTTATCACTCATTCCTCCTATTCTGGCAATCCTTCTTGCTTTAGTTTTCAGAGAGGTTATCACCTCACTTTTAATTGGCATTTTCGCAGGTGCTTTAATAATACAGCTATATCAAAATGGTTTAGTTATGAGTTTTATAGAGGCCTTTATGTCAACAATTGATGAATTTATACTAGGATCTCTTCTTGATAAGGGCCATCTTTCCATTATAATATTTTCTCTTTTAATTGGTGGAATGGTTAGTCTAATTTCAAAAAATGGAGGAATGCAGGGTGTAGTGAACCATATTTCTAAATACGCAACAACTCCAAAAACAGGCCAATTGGCCACTTGGTTTTTAGGAGTAGCTATTTTTTTTGATGATTATGCCAATACCTTAATTGTTGGCAACACCATGAGACCCGTTACTGATAAATTAAAAATATCTAGAGAAAAATTAGCTTACCTAGTAGATTCAACTGCTGCACCAATGGCTTCAATTGCTTTTGTGACTACTTGGATAGGAGCAGAATTAGGTTATATTGAAAGTGGAGTAGCAAATATTGAAGGATTAAACGAAGGTGCTTATTCTATTTTTATATCTTCACTAGCCTATTCATTTTACCCAATATTGGCCTTAGCATTCATGCTTATACTTATCTTAAAGGAGAAAGACTTTGGACCAATGTTTAAGGCCGAGCAAAAGGCAAGGCTATTAAACACAAAGATCGTAAAAGAAGAAAAGAAAGATAATAAAGGTATTTTATCTGATTTTTCTGCCAAACTAAATGTAGAAGAAAAAGCATTTAATGCCATAATCCCAGTTTTGGTAGTAATAGTAGGAACGATTTTGGGTCTCCTATATACTGGATGGGACCAATTTGTTTGGGATAATCCAAATTTGGGGTTTGGGAGAAAAATATCTATTACTATAGGCGCAGCAGATTCATATAAAGCTCTTCTTTGGTCTTCATTGGCAGGGATAATCACAGCAATAAAACTTAGCTTTTTCCAAAAACTATTGACTTTAAATGAATGTATTGAGTCCGCTATTCAAGGCTTCAAGACGATGCTGCCGGCAATAATAATATTAGTATTAGCTTGGGCCCTATCATCAGTAATTCAGGAGTTACGAACTGCCGATTTACTAACTTCAATCTTATCAGAAAACATCAATCCTTATTTTATACCAGCAATTACATTCCTATTAGCAGCCTTGGTTGCATTCTCAACAGGCTCTTCTTGGGGAACAATGGCTATACTTTATCCCTTAATGCTTCCATTGTCTTGGTCAGTTTGTATAGCAAGTGGAATTGAATATGATTTAACACTTGGAATTTTTCACAATACGGTGGCCTGTGTTCTCGCAGGTTCTGTTCTAGGCGATCATTGCTCTCCAATATCAGACACTACGATTTTAAGTTCACTAGCAAGTTCTTGTAACCACATTGACCATGTTAGAACTCAAATGCCATATGCTCTAATTGTCGGCCTAGTCGCCATATTATTTGGAACTATCCCAGCTGCTTTTGGCTCACCATTTTGGTTAAATATTTTATTATCGATTACTGCATTGTACTTAATTGTTCAGTTTGTTGGTAAGAAAACATCTTCTGCATAAACCAAAAACCCTAAACCATTGGTTCAC
>CAYPJC010000107.1:2164-7083 GCA_964410855.1 uncultured Flavobacteriales bacterium
AAGCCTCACTTACTTTTAACAGATAAGCGTTAATAACTTCAACATTAACAGCTTAATAATACCCTAATGAATAAATAGCTTTGAGGAGACTGTAGATTATTATAATCAAAAGCAAAATTCTCTTATGAAGTTAATTAATTCAAAAAGCTTCCTTTATTTGAAAATACAAGCAACTCAGAATTTCTCTGCTTTCAAAGAGTTATCACCAAGCAATACCAAATTTAATTCTCAAGACAAATGGCTAAGGTAGTTTTACTGACCATCAACATTTTTGCAATTTTTATTTACAATATATTCTTTGGTGGCGATGTTACCATTGAACAAAGGTTTCCGGAAAGCATTAATGCAGGTGAAAGCTTCATCATTGAAATTGAAATCACAAAAGAAGATAGAGATGGCTTTGCTAAATGGCAGCAATCTTTACCAGAAGGTTTTATTGCCACAGCTGTTGAAACAGCCGGTGCAACTTTTTCATTTAAAAACCAAGACGTTAAAATAATATGGATGTCAATTCCTGAAGAAGAATCATTCGTTATCAGTTATGAAATAAAAACAGATCCACAAATGCAAGGTAACTTTGACCTTTCAGGACAATTTTCATTTATAGAAAATAATCAGCGGAAAGACATTTCATCTTTAACGAAATCAATTTCAGTTGTAAATGAGACGCCTATATTAGCTGCAAATCCTAACCCTATAGAAAATGCCGAAGACACTTCTTCAGAAATTGAAACGCCAATCATTCCAATAGCAGCAGGAGTAGTAACAGCAGAAGTCGCTAAAGATACAGCAACAACTGTTGAAAAAACTATTGAAGATTCAAACAAAGAATCAAGTGTGACAATAGAAGGAACAGTTGCTGATAACAATGGATTGATTATAAGTAGAGAGATTGTTCCAATTACCCCTTCAAAATACGAAGTCATTCTTACTATAACAAAAGGAGAATTAAATAGTTTCGGAAAAATCGAGGACTATCTTCCGCCCTTATATGTAGCAAGTCCAGCAGAAAACATGGAAGGAATTTTCACATTTAACAATAATGTTGTAAAAATCTTGTGGATGACTCTTCCTGCAGATGAAGTGTTAACTGTAAGATACATGATGGAAAGTACTTCAGATGATTTAGATAGTGCATTAATTCATGGAGCTTTCTCTTATTTAGAAGGTGATGAATCAAAACAATTAAAGCTAAATCCAACTAAGTTTGCAAACACCTTTATTCCTGCGATAGCGGAAGAGATTCCAGAACTGATAGTTGAAGAAACCCCTGAGCCAATTGTTGCCGAAGCAATTGTTATTGCAGAGATAGTTGAAGCTACTAAGAAAGAAGAAGAATTAGCTTCAGAAATAACAAATATCCCGGCACCTGAGACAGATGTAGCTTATAGAGTTCAAATAGCAGCTTCAAAAAAGGAAGTTAATCAGCAATACTTTATTGATCGTCATTCAATTAGCTCAACTGTGAATATTGAGTACCACAATAGCTGGTACAAATACACTATTGGCGGATATAACTTATATAAAGAAGCAAGAGATGAAAGGAATGAATTATGGGCGGCAGACAACAAAATTGATGATGCCTTCGTAACAGCATATAATTCAGGGGAAAGAATCTCAGTTCAAGAAGCTTTAATGATTTCTCAACAAAAATGGCTCAAGTAGAACCATTTAAAAAATATCCGCTATCTTTAGGCCTTCAATAATTACCAATGAAAGCGTTACTCTCTTTAATTTTCCTAACCACTTTTGCTCTTGGCATTTATGCTCAAGAAGCAACAGATGAGAATACCCCTAAGCCCTACGGGCCAACAATAGGCATTGGAGTTGGAACAATTGGGTTTTATGGTGATTTAAATGACAAAAATTATGGCTCTCCATTTACATCAAACGGAGCATTTAATCTCTACCTAATACAACCGGTAACTGATTTTTTAAATGTGAAATTTAATTTCATGCAAGCTAGGGTTAGAGTAGAAGAAAGATCCTTAGAAAGAAATCTCAATTTTGAGACTACGATCACATCCGGATCAGTCTTAGCAGAATATAATTTTTCAAATTTTTTACCAGAGGTTAGAAAAATTACTCCATTTATTACGACGGGCTTTGAAATTATAGAATTCAATCCGAAATCAGATTTATTAAATGCAGAAGGAGAACCGTACAACTACTGGACTGACGGAACCATTCGAAACATACCAGAAAACTCTTCAAGCTCTGATCAATCTGTAATCATTTATAGAGATTACTCTTATGAAACTGATATTAGACAATCTGGTAATAATAGTAGCAAAACATATTCTGAACGAGCGTTTTCAATACCAGTTGGCTTAGGTGTTGATATGCACCTAAATGATCAATTCAATTTTAGATTTGAAAGTATTTTTCATTTTACTTTTACAGACTATCTTGATGGTATAACACCCAATACTTCTTCTGATGTTGTAGGAAGCAAACCAGCTAACTCAAGGAATGATTATTACTACTATAATGGAGTATCCTTAACATATAACTTTGAAAGGGTTAAACCTGCCGATGCTTTAAATTATGAAAAAACAAGAGAACAGTCAGAACAAATTGATTTCTTGGCATATGGCAACACTGAAGATTTTGATTCTGATGGAGTAATTGACTTAGTTGATGCTTGTCCAAATACACCTAAAGATATTGAAGTCGATACTCTAGGCTGTCCTATTGACACAGATGGAGATGGAATTGCTGATTATTTGGATGAAGAAATAAATTCAGAATATCCTGAATTTGCTAATGATAAGGGAGTCTCTCTTACAGATGAAATGATTTACAGGTCTTATATGCGATATAAGGATTCTACCTTAGAATTTGCAGAAACAATAGAAAGAGATTTTACAGGAAGAAGAAGAAAAAAACAAAACCTTTATAGAGTTAAAGTTGGAGAATACAACAAAGGAGAATCACCTAAAGACATGAGTCTTCTTTTAAGCCTTTCTGATTTAAGTAAAGTAGATCAAGGTGAAAAAACAATATATACGGTTGGTAATTATAAAACGCTGCCTGAAGCATCTGACAGAGCAACCGATTTAAAAAAGAAAGGATTTAATCCAACGGATGTTGTTAAAAGAAATTCTAAGGGGCAATTTATTACAGTTATTGCTTCTACACCAAATGATGTTGATTTGAATGGTAATTCAGGAGATTCTTCACCAACTAAAAATGAAAACAATAATCAAGTCGTTTTTAGAGTTCAATTAGGTGCATTTAAAACGAAACCTACTGATGCTAAGTATCAAAAAATACAAAATTTATTTATAGTTGAAGCTAATGGATATTACAGGTATATGTCTGGATCATATACAGTCTTTAATGATGTTGCAAAACACAAAGTCAAAATGATTGTAGCTGGGTTTAAAGGTGCATTTGTCGTTGCTTACAAAAATGGAAAGAGAGTTAGCCTAAAATCTGTTGGCGTAAAATCTATTTCATCTGACCCTATTATAGGTAAATAATCTTATTTCATCTTTTTTCGCCTTACTACTTTTCTTTCCTTACCTAAATTTGACCATTTGAAACATCTGCGCCCCGCTTAACGTTTATTAACTGCGAAGCCTTTCAGCTTTTACTAAATTTGATAGATTAAAAACACTTCTATGAAAAATTTATCCAAGTTCCTTTTATCAGTTGCTATTCTATTTTCGTGTTTAATTCATGCACAAAAAAAGCAATCCACTTTAGAATCAAAAAATGATGGAGTCAAAAAATTAAATGCGTTACTTACTGTCATCAACTATGCTTATGTTGATGAAGTTGATAACAATAAGATGGTTGAGGATGTAATAATTAGTATGCTCAAAGAGCTTGACCCTCATTCAGTTTATATTCCTGAGAAAGACTTGAAAAAAATGAACGAGCCCCTTGAAGGAAACTTTGAAGGGATAGGTATTCAATTTAATATTCTAAAAGATACTTTAACGGTAGTGTCGCCAATTTCAGGTGGTCCTTCTGAAAAATTAGGCATTCGGTCAGGCGATAAGATTATGGTAATCGATGGAGAAAATGTAGCTGGAACAGGCTTATCAAATAGAGATGTTACAGAAAAGCTCAGAGGAAAAAAAGGAACAGTGGTAAACGTTGAAATAAAAAGAAGGGGTTCTAAAAAGTTTATCCCTTTTGAAATAGTAAGAGATAAAATCCCTTTGTTCAGTATTGATGCTTCTTATATGGCGACACCTGATATTGCATATATAAAAGTAAATCGGTTTGCTAAAACGACAATTAAAGAATTTACACAGGCATTAGATAGTTTGAAAGAAAAAGGTGCTGAAAGCCTAATTCTTGACTTAAGAGGTAATGGTGGAGGTTATTTGCACACTGCTTTTATGTTAGCTGATGAATTTTTGGATCAAGGTAAAATGATAGTGTACACTCAAGGTGATAAACAACGTAGGGAAGAATATAAAGCAAGCTCAAACGGAGGTTTTGAAAAAGGAAAATTAGTTGTCTTAATTGATGAAGGCTCTGCTTCAGCAAGCGAAATCGTTTCAGGTGCCATTCAAGATTGGGATAGAGGCATGGTAATAGGTAGAAGGTCCTTTGGAAAAGGCTTGGTACAAAAACCTTTTCCACTTCCTGATGGTTCAGCTATTCGATTGACAACAGCACGATATTACACACCAACTGGTCGTTCTATTCAAAGACCATATAATGATGGAAAAGATAAATATTATAGCGAAATAATTAGAAGGTACAAGAGCGGTGAATTAATGGAAAAAGACAGTATAAACTTTCCTGATTCGTTGAAATACTACACTCCCAACAAAAGGGTTGTTTATGGTGGTGGTGGAATAATGCCTGATATCTTTATTCCATTAGATACTAGTATAAACTCTGAGCTAAATAGTAATCTAATCCGAAAAGGTGTTTATAACGAATTTATATTAACA
>CAYPJC010000108.1:0-7073 GCA_964410855.1 uncultured Flavobacteriales bacterium
ATCAGACTTTAATAACTTTTTATATACTGAGGGAATCAATAAATATGAATGGAAAATTCTGCAGGATCAGTATTCAACTGCAGCTTTTCAGCTCCTCGAAAAATACAGTGACCTCATTTTTGAAAAAGTAATGAAGGGAGTACAATATTTAGAGTATAGAACTGATAAAGAGCTGTTTCTCTATAAATGTTCGAAAGACTCCTACATTAAAATTTGTGTTGAAGTTCCAAAAAATTCCCCGATAAATTTGACAGACTTGGAAAGCTTAAACAAACTTTCTAAAAACGAATTAACCACTTACAAAAGCTATAGAAAAGCATCAAACTACACAAATGGACGTGAAGAAGAGATCTTTCACTTAATTGAAGATGGTCATTACATTGTAGATGAAAAAGCATTTAATCAGGTTAATTTTTTCCGTCAAGTACACTTAAACTAATATCATTCTCTAACTTTCAGATTTTTACACAATTTAGGGAATGATAAAATCCACATTAACCACAACAACTTTAGTACTAGCTTTAGCGAGCTGTTCTGTAAACCAAAAAGTTGAAGCAAATCACAAACTATTTATTTCAGACAAGAAGGTAGAAAGCCCTATTCCTGAAGATGAGATAAATGAACTATTAAAAAAGCACAAAATAAATGGTGTTAGTATTGCTTTTGTAAAAGATCGATATGACTATCGGGCCAAAGGTTATGGCTTTACGAGCTCAAGTAAAGAAACAAAAGTTAATGAGAATACAGCTTTTCAGGCTTCAAAAATCAGCCAAACTGTTGCAATTTTAGCCTTATTAAATTTAGTTGAAAATGATAAAATTAGTTTAGACACTGATCTCCGAGATTTTCTCATTGAGTTTGAGATTCATAATAACTATCCGAACACTTACATTTCTTTAAGGAACTTGCTAAAACACAGAGGAGGCATTAATATTTCAAATTTCGAAGCTTATGAAAGAGGTGAACCATTACCTAATTCAATACAACTTTCAAAAGGTGTTGCCCCTGCAAAAAATGAAGCCCTTCAAGTAATTTATGAGCCATTAAAAACACTGCAATTTTCTGATGGTGGATTCCATATTGTTCAATTAATTATTGAAAAATTGATGAGAGAGCCTTATGAAATTTTTGCAACAAGCTATGTATTAAATCCCTTGAAAATGTTTTCTAGTTCCTTTATTAACCCTCTTGATTCTCTAAACACTAGTCAAGGATATTACTCAAAAAATAAAGCAATTAAGCATGGTTGGAATTTGTATCCTCAAAGCGCAGCAGAAGGTCTTTGGACAACTTCCTTGGATCTAGCCAAATTATTAGATGGACTACTATGGGTAATTGACGGAAAAATGTATTTTATTTCTCCAGAAAACGGACAAGAAATTATAAAAAACCAACTTGGGGTAAACTATAATTATGAAACCCAGACCATTAATTATACCGGACAGAATGAAGGATATACGGTGCAATTCAAAGGTTCACTAATTTCAAAAACAGGAATTGTTATTCTTGCTAACTCAGGAAACGCCGGAGCATTAATTAATGACATTTACGAGCTTCTTAATAAAGACGATTAACGTGCAATATTAACTGCCCTTTTCTCTCTGATGACAGTTACCTTAACTTGTCCAGGGTAGGTCATATCAGATTGAATTTTTTGAGCAATATCAAAGGATATTCTATCTGCTTCAAGGTCAGTGATTTTTTCACTTTCTACAATAACTCTTAATTCTCTACCGGCTTGAATAGCATACGCCTTTTCAACCCCTTGATGAGACATTCCTAAGGTTTCAAGTTCTTTTATACGCGTAATGTAAGATTCCACAATTTCTCTCCTAGCTCCCGGCCTAGCACCTGAAACTGCATCACACACTTGAACGATTGGAGAAATCAATGTTGTCATTTCAATCTCATCGTGGTGTGCCCCAATTGCATTACAAACTTCAGGATTTTCTTTATACTTCTCTGCTAATTTCATCCCAAGCAATGCATGCGGTAATTCTGGTTCGTCATCTGGAACTTTTCCAATATCATGAAGAAGTCCTGCTCTCTTAGCCATTTTTACATTTAATCCTAATTCTGCTGCCATTGTTGCACATAAATTAGCAACCTCTCTTGAGTGTTGTAAAAGATTTTGGCCATATGATGAACGATATTTCATTCTCCCCACCATTCTTAATAACTCAGGGTGCAAACCATGTATTCCCAAATCAATACAGGTTTTCTTTCCAATATCAATAATTTCGTCTTCAAGCTGTTTACTAGTCTTTTTAACAACTTCCTCAATCCTAGCAGGATGAATTCTTCCATCAGAAACTAGCTGATGCAGCGCTAAACGAGCTGTTTCCCTTCTGATAGGATCAAAACAAGATAAAATAATTGCCTCGGGAGTATCATCAACGATTATTTCAACTCCAGTTGCAGCCTCTAATGCTCTAATGTTTCTTCCTTCTCTTCCAATAATCCTACCTTTCATATCATCAGATTCAATATTAAATATCGAAACTGAATTTTCAATCGCTTGCTCCGTTGCTACTCTCTGAATTGCCTGAACAACTATCTTTTTTGCTTCTTTATTGGCGTTAATCTTAGCTTCATCAACTGTATCCTTAATATAAGCCATCGCATCAGTTTTAGCTTCATCTTTAAGCACTTCAACTAATTGTGTTTTTGCATCTTCAGCAGACAGACCTGCAGACTTTTCAAGTAAATCTACTTGCTGACGATGATTTTCATCTAACTCAACTTGCTTTTTTTCAAGCACTTCTACCTGCCTATCTAAATTTCCTTTTAAAGAGTTTAAGTCTTTATCCTTTTTGTTTGTTTCGTATAACTTATTGTTTAGAGTAGTTTCTTTTTGTTTTACACGATTTTCTGCATCATTTATTTTTCTCTCTCGATTCCCAATAACCTTTTCGTGGTCTTCCTTTAATTGAAAAAACTTCTCTTTAGCCTGTATAATTTTTTCTTTTTTAATTACTTCAGCATCGGCCTTAGCCTCATCAATAATTGCATTAAATTTAGCATCATTCCCTTTTTTTAATATTATATAAACAATCGAAGCGCCAGCAACAATGCCAGCTAATAAACCAATTGTTATGCTTACGATATCCATGTTATCTTTTTGTAATTAATAAAAAAACCCGTACAATTTGTTGGTTTATGTAAACCCCTAAAAATAGGATTAGGGTTTTCCGAATAAATCAAACTTCCAACGTCCTTTAAAATAAATTAAAGAATCACTCCATTTGAATGGAGATAAATGAGGCCTGTTTTCATCATCACTAAGTAAAACCCTTGTTAAAAATAACGTTGAGTTTACCAAACATAACAAACTGTACGGGCAGAATTGTCTGCCGATATTATCGGCATTTAGTTATTATAAAGAACGTTAAAGGTTTGAGCTTACTAAATCACTCAACCTTTGCAATTTATCAGTTATTCCTTCATCTTTACTTAAAAAGCTATTATCTAGCTCAATTTTTTGAGTTGCATATTGCAGTGCACACATTGCTAGTAAATCTTGTTTATCTTTTACTGCATAATTTTGCTCATACTCTTTAACTGTATTCTCAATCTCTTTTACTGCTTTCCGAATACTCTCTTCTTCCTCGACCTTTACCGTTAATGGGTAAATTCTTCCTGCAATACTCACCTTAATTGATAGCTCTTTCATTGAATTTACTGATTTAGTTGGGCGATACATTTATCGACCTCCCGCACTATTTCATTAATTTTCAATTTAATCTCACGACTTCCTTCCTCGCCATTTCCGCCTGCGATTCGTAAGATATTGTTTTTTTCTCTTAGTTCTTTTTCAATTCGTCCATGAGATTCCACTTTTTCTAAAAGCCCAACTTCTCTTTCTCTAAGCCCTTGAACTTCAATCGACAAGCTATTCTTCTGAGATATTAATTGAATTAACTTCTTTTCTAATTCAATTAATATCTCAGAAAAGTTACTCATTTACTATAATATTAATAAAACTATAATACCTAACAAAGCTAACAAATTTCTTTTGTCTTTACCAATAATATTTTAGTCTTTGGGTATTGATTTTAAGACCTACTTTTGCGGCAATATCTTAAAATGCCAATTAAACTACTCGTTTTCGTATGATAAAAAGTATTGCTATTAGTCTTTTAATTTTTATTCCGCTTCTATTAAGGTCACAAGATTATCCTCAAAATTACTTTCAATCACCTTTGGATATTCCCTTATACTTATCTGGAAATTTTGGGGAATTAAGGTCTAACCATTTTCATGCAGGTTTAGATATAAAAACACAAGGAGTTCAAGGTCAAAAAGTATATTCAGTTGCAGATGGATTCGTTAGTCGTATTAAAGTTTCCCCTTATGGTTATGGAACGGCTATTTATATTACTCATCCAAATGGCTACACCTCGGTTTACGGTCATTTGAAAAAATTCAGTGACAAAATCGCAGAATACGTTAAAAATGAACAATATAAAAAGGAATCTTTTTCCATTCAATTATTTCCTCCCAAAAATCTGTTTCAAGTTAAAAAAGGAGAACTAATTGCCTATTCAGGTAATTCCGGAGGGTCAGGAGGGCCGCATCTGCATTTTGAAATTAGAAACACTAAAACAGAGCATCCATACAATCCTCTTTTTTTTGGGTTTAAGGTAAGAGACCAAGTGAAACCGAACATATATGCAATCACCATTTATCCACTTAATGACACATCATACATAAATGGAAGTAATAAAAAGAAAAGATTTGCAGCAGTTGGATCAAATGGTAATTATAAACTCAAAAATAATAATGAGATAATACTTTATGGGCAATTCGGGTTTGGAATTGAAACGGTTGACAAAATGAATGGTACATCCAACACCTATGGCTTGCACATGATTACCTTAAGCCAAAACAACAAAGTCATTTATCAACAAAAAATTGATGAGTTTGCATTTTCTGAAGGCAGGTATATAAACTCCCATATTGACTATCCACAATATGTTCAAAACAGACGGAGAGTTCAAAAAAGTTTTATTCAAGAAGGAAATAGACTGAGGATTTATAAAAAAATAAAGGACAAGGGTCGAATTATGATAAACGACAATCAAGCCCATAAATTCGATTACAAGGTTGAAGATTCTTATGGAAACTACTCAAACTTGAACTTTACAATTGTATCAAAAAAAATCCCCGTTCAAAAAAGGAAGCCAGATTTAAGGCCTGTACAAATAAGGTTTTTCAACTATAAAGAGAGAAATACTTTTATTAAGGACGAAGTTTTGATAGACCTTCCCCCCTATGTTCTTTATGAAGATCTATATTTTGAGTACCGGAAAGAGGAAGCTACGAAAAGAACACTTTCTCCTATTTATTGGCTTCACAATCATTACACTCCTCTTCATTCGTATATGACTGTTTCAATCAAGTCGAAATCCGTTTTAAAAAATAAATCAAAAACATTGATTGCCAGCACAGTTAATGGAGTTTCCTTTTACCCTGAAGGAGGAAAATGGAAAGGGAATAATATATCTGTGAGAACAAGAAGTTTTGGCGGATACACTCTAGTTACTGATACTATTGCTCCTAAAATAACCCCAATTAACATCTATATCAATGCAGATATGAGAAATAAATGGTCCATTAGCATAAAGATAAAGGACAATTTCTCTGGAATTAAAAAGTTTATAGCAACTGTCGATGGAAAATGGATATTAATGGAGTATGATGCTAAAAATAATCTTTTAGTCCATCAATTTGATGCTAAAATAAGTCCAGGAAGTCATGAATTTAAATTAGTTGTGATTGATGCCGTAAATAACCAAGCAATTTATCAAACAAACTTTATGCGTTAACATTCTTTACCACTAATTAAGAGCTATAAGTTTTATTTTTGATTTATGTTATTTTTGAGAAGTATTCTTATAGTTATAGTCTTTGGCATCTGCCAAACTACTTCTTCTCAGATCTTATCTGATGATCTCATTCAATTTTCAGGAGTAGTTGTTACCAGGGACAGTTTATCTCCAGTGTCATTTGCAACAATATTGGTAAAGAATACCAATAGAGGAACGACTTCAGATTACTACGGTTATTTCTCATTTGTCGCTCAAAAAGGGGATACATTAATTTTCTCTTCTATAGGCTTTCGCGACTCGGAATATTACGTCCCAGATTCGTTAATTGGAAATAGGTACTCTCTTATTCATAACATGACAAATGATACGGTAGAGTTAGAAACAGTAAATATTTATCCGTGGCCAACTCCTCAACAATTTAAAGATGCTTTTTTGGCTCTAAACATTCCTGATGATGATTTAGAGATTGCTAGAAAAAATCTTTCCCCTAAACTCCTTGCAGAGCAAGCGAAGGCAATGCCAATGGATGGAAGTTTAAATTTTAAATGGCAAAACCAACAACGGGCGAATCAATTGTATTATGCAGGTCAACTAAGAACAAATAATTTAGCTAATCTACTGAATCCTTTTGCTTGGGCTCAATTTATTGAGGCTTGGAAAAGAGGTGATTTTAAAAGAGAAGACACTGAATAAAATTTCCACTTATATTAGCACTTTAAACAAGTTCATAATGGCTAATCTTTGAAAAAAACTATAAAATCAATCTTTAGGCGAATTTGTCAACTAACTTGTATTTTTAGTGCCTTATTTGTTTTGCTTGCACTTACCGACATTCCATATTGGGCCTATTATTCGCTAGCATCAGTTAATGAAAAATTAAAAGAGACGCCTAAGAGTATTGTAATCATGGGTGGTGGTGGAATGCCATCACCATCAGGACTTATGCGCGCTTACCATGGAGCTCAAAAAGCAAAAACCTTCCCTAATGCTACTATCTATATTGCATTGCCTAGCAATAAAAACGATAGCAATAAGCAGTTAAAACTTATGGCGCATGAATTAGTCTTGAAAGGGATTGACACTAATCGTATTCAATTTGCTTCCAAGGGATTCAATACAAGATCACAAGCTTTAGAAATTTCTGAATTGATAGAGAGTAAATCAGCCAGCATCTTATTAATCACATCTCCTGAGCACATGTATCGTTGCATCAATACTTTTAGAAAAGCAGGATTTAGTGAT
>CAYPJC010000109.1:0-7008 GCA_964410855.1 uncultured Flavobacteriales bacterium
AAGTTTTAAAATCTGGCAACAAAAATTCAATGCTCACCGAAAGTATAGAACTACATGAGTTTATCGCTTTTGATGATTATGATACTTTAAATGTATTTAGAAAAGGTAGAGTTCTAAATCAGAATTTGCATGGTATGCCGCTTGCCGATTTGGTAATTGTTTCTCATCCTTTATTTTTAAATCAAGCAAGGCGCTTGGCAGATTTTCATAGAGAAGAAGGATTGACCGTAAATGTTGTGACACCTACTCAAATTTATAATGAATATTCGTCAGGTTCTGCTGATTTAATAGCAATCAGGTCTTATTTAAAAATGCTCTATGATAGATCAAACTCCTCTAAAGATTTATTAAAATATGTCATTATGTTTGGAGATGCATCTTATGATTATAAAGATCGAATTAGTGGAAATACTAATTTCGTTCCGGCATTTCAATCAACCAATTCATTAGATCCGGTTAGTTCACATGTATCTGATGATTATTTTGCATTATTAGATGATAATGAAGGCGAATGGAAATTAAATCAAAGTACCATTGAACGTTTAGATGTTGCAATAGGAAGATTGCCTGTCCAAACAACGAGTGAGGCTTCTGGTGTGGTAGATAAAATAATTAGTTATTATTCACCAAATACGTTAAGAGATTGGCGAAATGAAATAGTTTTTATAGGTGATGATGAAGATGGTTCAATTCATATGTCACAATCCAATGAGTTATCTAAAATTGTTGACTCAAAAGGGAGAGAATTTAATTCAAAAAAAATATTTTTGGACTCCTATCAGCAGCAAAGTACAGCAAGTGGGGATCGTTATCCAAGTGTAAATAGTGCCATTAATACAGCAGTTCAGAATGGAGCTTTAATTGTAAATTATACTGGTCATGGAGGGGAAACTGGATGGACATCGGAGAGAGTTCTTGGTATTTCAGATATTACTGCTTGGACGAATTCAACCAATTTGCCGGTATTTATAACAGCCACTTGCGAATTTGGCCGATTTGATGACCCATTAAGATATTCTGGTGGAGAACTTTCACTTCTTAATCCTAATGGAGGCGCGATAGCCTTATTGACAACGACTCGATTGGTATTTTCAAGTCCGAATTATTTATTAAATAGGACCTTTTACGATAAAGTTTTTTTGAAAAATATAGATGGTTCATCTAAAAGACTAGGAGATGTCTTTCGAGAGGTGAAAAATGTAAATGCATACTCATCAAATTCAAGAAACTTTTCTCTTCTAGGAGATCCTGCTCTCTTACTGGCTCTTCCTAAGTATAAGGTAGTTACTTCAACTATTAATGGGAAACCAATTACAGAAATAGATACACTGAATGCATTGTCTACTGTAACAATAACGGGTTATATCGAAGATGAAAATGGGGCAAAATTAGATCAGTTTAACGGAACGATTTATCCGATTGTTTTTGATAAGGTTGAAAATAAAAAAACACTAAATAATGACGGCTCCGACGCATTTAGTTATCAGGTTAGAGAAAGTAGAATCTTTAAAGGAAAGGCTTCTGTAACAAATGGCTTGTTTTCATTTAGTTTCGTTGTGCCAAAAGATATATCATACAGTTTTGGAGAAGGTAAAATATCATATTACGTAGAAAATGGTATTGTAGATGGAAATGGATATAGTTCAGATTTTATCATAGGAGGATCAAATCAAAATGCAGTTTCTGATAATATTGGTCCAGAAATGACTTTGTATATGAATGATGCAAGTTTTGTTTACGGAGGGATAACAGACAATAATCCAATTTTAAAAGTTGAGTTAAGCGATAGTCTAGGCATAAATACAGTAGGTAGCGGAATAGGGCACGATTTAATTGCTGTTTTAGATGGGAATACTGAAAATACATTTGTCTTAAACGACTACTATGAAGCAGAAGTAGACGATTTTTCTAAAGGTAGAGTGACTTTTCCATTTTCAAATTTAAGTGAAGGAAAACATACTTTGCAAGTTAAAGCATGGGATGTAGCTAATAATTCTTCAGAAAAGACAATTGAATTTAATGTTGTTGAATCAAAAGAGGTAGAGATAAAAAATGTTTTAAATTATCCGAATCCATTTACAACCAGCACAGAATTTATTTTTCAACATAATCAGGCGGGAATTCCAATGGACGTTAAGCTAGAGGTGTTTACTGTCTCAGGAAAACTTGTAAAATCGATTGATCAAGTAGTTGTTAATGAGGGATTTATTTCTAGAGATATTCGATGGGATGGCAGAGATGATTATGGAGATAAAATTGGAAAAGGCGTCTATGTATATAAGATAAAGGTTAGATCTCGAAATGGTTCGACAACTGAAAAATTTGAGAAATTAGTTATATTATAGAATCCTCTAAAAAGTTTAAGTTTTATTTATATTTGCACCCCTCAAAATATAGTCTTGAAAGGTTTAAAAAATCAAATACTTGTAGTTTTATTAATGTCGATAGTTTTTAATAATAAACTATCTGCTCAAAACACTGCAAACCCCAATAATATTTCTGGAGATGTGCAGCTGAATACAATTACAACTGCAGTTCCATTCTTAATGATTTCACCTGATTCTCGATCTGGAGGATTGGGTGATGTCGGAGTGTCTACTTCACCTGATGCAAATTCAATTCATTGGAATCCAGCAAAGTTGGCATTTATAGATGGGGATGGTGGGGCATCTTTTACATATTCTCCTTGGCTAAGTAGTTTGGTGGGAGATATTAGTTTGTCTTATTTGTCGGGCTATTACAGGATTAATGAGCGATCAATGATAGGCTCATCTTTAAGGTATTTTTCTTTAGGAGATATTACCTTCACAGATGTTAATGGACAAATAATTGGAAATTTTAGGCCTAATGAATTTGCTTTTGATGTCGCCTATGCTATGAAATTATCTCGTCAATTCTCATTTGGGATGGCTTTGAGGTATATTACATCTAATTTAACTTCCGGAATTACTGTGGATGGCTCAGACACCAAGCCTGGGAGGTCAGTTGCTGCTGATATTTCAGGGTATTATGTTAATGATGAGTTAGAAATTGGAGGTTATGATGCCATCTTTTCCGCTGGCATTAACATTTCAAACATTGGGGCTAAAATGGCATATACGAATAATGATCAATCGGATTTTATTCCCACCAATTTGAGGATTGGACCTTCTTTAACTTTGGATTTTGATGATTACAACTCAATGACTTTTACTGTGGAGGCAAATAAATTATTAGTGCCTACACCACCACTCTATTTAACTGATTCTTCTGGCACAGTTGTTAGGGAGTCAAATGGAAATCCTGTTGTCGTATCAGGCAGGGACCCAAACGTTGGTGTAGTAAGCGGGATGCTTGGTTCTTTTGCTGATGCTCCTGGGGTAGTTGAAAGTTTTGATGCTGATGGAAGTAATGCAGTAATCAAAGATGGAAGCATTTTTAGAGAAGAGTTGAGTGAGATTAACTATTCGGTAGGTATTGAATACTGGTATGACAAACAATTTGCGGTAAGAATGGGGTATTTTTATGAGAATCCAAATAAGGGCAACCGACGATACTTTACCGCAGGTGTTGGTTTAAAGCTTACAGTATTTGCTCTTGATGTTTCTTATTTAGCAGGTAATGTTCAACAAAACCCTCTTGCAAACACCTGGAGGTTCTCATTAAAATTCAATTTTGATGATTTTAACAGCCAAAATAAACAAGAATAATCATTGAAGATTCGAGTAGGATTTGGATTTGATGTCCATCAATTAAAAGAAGGAGAAGACTTTTTTTTAGGAGGAATAAAAATTCCCCATACAAAAGGAGCTTTTGGTCATTCTGATGCGGATGTGCTCATTCATGCTATCTGTGACGCTCTTTTAGGAGCTGCAAATCTTAGAGATATCGGCTTTCATTTCCCTCCTACAGATCAAAAATATAAAGGTATTGATAGCAAACTATTGTTAGAAGAGGTTGTCTTATTGCTGAAAAATAAGGGGTATTCAATCTCTAATATCGATTCAACAATTGCCTTAGAATTACCCAAAGTTAACCCTCACATTCCTCAAATGAAAAGTGTGCTTGCAAGAATTATGGGAATTGATGAGGATGATATATCTATAAAAGCAACTACTACAGAACGACTGGGTTTTGAAGGAAGAGAAGAAGGGATCTCTGCATACGCAACCGTGTTAATTCAAAAGCCATAAACTTCTAGAAACTATCTATTTTCTTTTAATTCCTTTTAGGAAAAAGGGACTAAGCATGATTCACGACAAAAAAATAAAAATTGATTTCCAAGAAATCGATTTTATTGCTGATTTAGATTCAAATGAGCAACAAGCATTATGTCAAGCGATTGAAGTGACAAAAACTGCTTATGCTCCTTACTCAAACTTTAGAGTTGGTGCTTCTATTTTATTGAAAAATGGGAAAACAGTCTTAGGTTCAAACCAAGAAAATGCTGCTTATCCTTCCATTTTCTAAGTTAAACTTTTTTCAACTTAATTAACGGTTCGAATTTGTCGAGGTATTATAATGCTCAATATTTCCATAGAAGTGAACCTATTTCGCCTTGCAGTTCTTGCCAACAAGTAATGTCAGAGTATGGAATCCTTCATGAGAGTAGTCCTATTTGATGAATGTTAAAGACAAAATTTGGTAATTTACAGATTACTCATCTTTGTTGCCAATCGCTTTTAAACCTGATAGTCTGAAAAAGCTTAAATAATATAAAAAATTAACTGTTTTATCATAAATTTGTCATCCACATTTCTTGGAACTATGGCTACAAAATCAGCATCTACAAAGAAGATAAATAAAGCTTCTTCTCAAGCAAGTACAAAGTTTACGAAAGAGACTTATCTCAAATGGTATGAATCAATGCTATTGATGAGAAAGTTTGAAGAGAAAGCTGGCCAGCTGTATATTCAGCAAAAGATTAGAGGTTTCTGTCACTTATATATAGGTCAAGAGGCTTTAGTTGCTGCAGCTGTTTCTGCAACTAAACCAACAGATAATTATATAACGGCGTATAGAGATCACGCTCATCCTATTGGACTCGGTATGGATCCGAAATATGTTATGGCTGAGTTATTTGGCAAAAAAGATGGATGTACCAAAGGAAAGGGTGGGTCGATGCACATGTTTGATAAAAAATTAAATTTTTTTGGTGGCCATGGAATAGTAGGAGCCCAAATCCCCTTAGGCGCTGGGATTGCATTTGCAGATAAATATAATGGGAATGATAACGTTACTCTCTGCTATATGGGTGATGGAGCCGTTAGACAAGGAGCATTTCATGAGGCATTAAACATGTCAATGCATTGGAAATTACCTGTTATTTTTATTATTGAAAATAATAATTATGCAATGGGGACTTCTGTAGAAAGAGTTTCAAATGTAACGGAGCTTCATAAACTTGCTGATGCTTATCTTATGCCAAATGAACAGGTCGATGGAATGGCTTGTGAACCTGTTCATGAGGCAATATCTAGGGCTGTTGAGAGAGCTAGAAGAGGAGAGGGTCCTACTTTGTTAGAGATGAGAACTTATCGTTACAAAGGTCACTCAATGTCTGACCCAGCAAAATATAGAACAAAAGAAGAATTAGAAGAGTATAAATTATTGGATCCAATTGAAAATTCACTTCAAAAGATAAAAAAGAATAAATATGCTACAGAAAAGCAATTGAGTGAAATACAAGAACGCGTGAAAAATCAAGTTCAGGAATCAATTGATTTTGCTGAAGCCTCTGAATTTCCTGATCCATCAGAGCTATATACTGATGTTTATCAGCAATCAGATTATCCATTTATTAAAGACTAAATATAAAGACAACACATTATGGCTGAGATCATTAAAATGCCAAAATTAAGCGACACCATGGAGGAAGGGGTTGTTGCTAGTTGGCACAAAAAAGTGGGAGATAAAGTTGAAGATGGAGAGTTGTTGGCTGATATAGAAACTGACAAAGCAACAATGGAGTTTGAATCCTTTCAATCTGGTATTCTTTTGCATCAAGGTGTTCAGGAAGGAGAGACTGGTAAAGTGGATTCAATTCTTGCTATTGTAGGTGAAAAAGGAGAAGATATTTCTGCCTTGTTAAATGGAAACGATAAAGATTTTTCAAATGAGGAGAGTTCAAAAGTAAACGATGACGAGCCTAAAGCATCAAAAGAATTAACTGCAAATAAAGTATCTATAGATACTTCAGCCATTGCCGCTAAGATTATTAAAATGCCCAAGCTAAGCGATACAATGATTGAGGGGACAGTTGCAAGCTGGCAAAAGCAAGTAGGCGATTCTGTTGAATCTGGAGAAATTTTAGCTGAAATTGAAACTGATAAAGCTACGATGGAGTTTGAATCTTTTGAGGATGGCATTTTACTTTATCAGGGTGTAAAGGAAGGCGAATCAGCTTTAGTAGATGCTGTTTTGGCAATAATTGGTGAAAAAGGAGCTGATTTTAAAAAATTAATTGAAGCTTATGAAGCAGAATCAGAAACAACACCTTCTGGTAATGTCGAAAAAAATAGCACAGATATTGAATCTTCTGAAAAGGAAATAGAAGGTAAAGAAGAGAGAAAGGAACAAAATACTTACATTAATAAGTCAGTAGATAATCGAATTAAAATTTCCCCACTTGCTCAGCGATTAGCGGAAGAAAAAGGTATTGCTGTCGAAGATTTATCAGGAAGTGGTGATGGTGGAAGAATAATAAAGCGAGATATTGAGAATTATTCTCCTAAAACAAAAACTACCTCTGCGTCTAGTTCAGTTAGTAAATCTGAAGAAAGTTTTGAAGAAAAGCCAGTGAGTCAAATGCGGAAAACCATGGCAAAAAGACTCGCAGAAAGTAAATTTACTGCCCCTCATTTCTATTTAACCATAGATATTGATATGGATAAAGCAATAGAGGCTAGAAAGGCAATTAATGAACTTCCTGAGACGAGGGTTTCCTTTAACGATTTGGTTATTAAAGCCGCTGCTGCCGCATTAAAAAAACACCCTGCTGTGAATTCTTCATGGATGGGTGAATCAATT
>CAYPJC010000110.1:0-6995 GCA_964410855.1 uncultured Flavobacteriales bacterium
GAAAGAGTTTACATTTCTGATATCAAGAAATTAGTTCAGTGGTACAATTTATTATTGGATAAAGATTTGTTAAAAGAAGAGACGAAAGAGAAAAAAGGGAAAGAAGGAAAAACTAAAAGTACCCCTAAAGCGATAAAAGCTACAGCAACAAAAATTTCAAAGCCAAGCCCCAAAAGTAATTCCAGAAAACCGAGTGGAAAGGCTGCCTCTTCTAATAAAAGTAGCGCAAAAGCATCAACAAAAGGAAAATAAAACATGACTCTAAAAAGTCTAAAAAATGAACGGAAGTTTGTCGATAAAACCCTTTCATTCAAATGGGAAAACATAAAATTCTACATAGAAGACCTTAACAATAGAATAATAAATACCGAAGCCGAATTAAAGAAATGGCTTTTAGATAGAAGCGAACTCTCCGCTGTTTTAGAAGAAGAGTTTGCATGGCGCTATATTCGAATGAATATAGACACTCAAGACGAAAAACATCAAAATGCATTTCAATATTTCGTTCAAGAAATAAGCCCCAAACTTGCTCCTTTTGATAACTTGCTCAATCAAAAGCTTTATGATTCACCTTTAAAATCAACACTAAAAGGTGAAGACTATCGTGTAATGCTTCGAGGCATTAAAACTCAGATTGAACTCTTTAGAAAAGAGAATATCCCTCTTTTTACAAAATTGGAAGAAGAATCACAGAAATATGGAGCTATTTCAGCTGCCATGACTATCAAGTTTGAAGGTGAAGAATTTACTTTACAGCAAGCGTCTAAATACTTAAAAAGCACTGACAGAGAAACTCGTGAACAAGTATTTAAGCTAATTAATGAAAGAAGATCAACCGACAATGAAACTCTAAATGAGTTGTTTAACGAATTAATTGAACTTAGGCAACAAGTTGCTAAAAATGCTGACTTTGAAAACTACCGTGATTATAAGTTTAAGGCAATGGGGAGATTCGATTACACACCTCAAGATTGCTTTAAATTTCATGATGCCATAAAAAAATCTGTGGTTCCATTAAATGCTAAAATGACCGAAAAGCGAAAGGATCTTTTAGGCCTAGACGCATTAAAACCATGGGATTTAGGTGTAGATATATCAGGAAAAGACCCCTTAAAACCCTTTAAGGATGGTGATGATTTGATTACAAAGACCATCCAATGTTTTGACCGTATTGATCCTTTTTTCGGCGATTGTTTGCGATCTATGAAGAATCAAAATCATTTAGATCTTGATTCTAAAAAGGGAAAAGCGCCGGGAGGTTTTAATTACCCACTTTATGAATCAGGCTATCCATTTATCTACATGAATGCTGTCGGCTCCATGCGAGACGTTACAACTATGGTTCATGAAGGTGGTCATGCTATTCATTCTGTACTGAGTCACCACCTAGAGTTAGTCGAATTTAAAAGTTTAACTTCTGAAATTGCTGAATTAGCATCCATGAGTATGGAATTAATAAGCATGGATCATTGGGATGTATTCTTTGATAATACCGAAGATTTAAATCGAGCTAAAAGGGATCAATTATTAGATATCCTTGGAACCCTTCCTTGGGTAGCAACCATTGATAAATTTCAACACTGGATATATACAAATCCAAACCATACAGACAACGAAAGATATGACTATTGGCTAGCTATTTCTGAAGAATTTAGTTCGGGAAAAGTAGATTGGACCGGCTTTGAAACTTCCAAAAAAAATCAATGGCAAAAACAACTTCATTTATTCGAAGTCCCCTTTTATTATATTGAATACGGTATGGCCCAATTAGGCGCAATTGCTCTTTGGAGGAATTATCGAAAAGACCCCAAGAAGGCAATAAAACAATACAAAGAAGCTCTTTCGTTAGGTTATACCATGCCAATTGATAAGATTTATGAAGCTGCTGGAGTTTCCTTCGACTTCTCAACTGAATATGTGGCCGAACTGAGTGAATTTATCCATGCCGAAATTTTAAAAACATTTAACAATGAGTAACTTTTCATTAAACGCCATTTCTCCTATTGATGGGAGGTATCGATCAAAAGTTGAAAAACTAAGTAATTATTTTTCTGAATCAGCCCTTATTGGATACAGAGTAAGAGTAGAAATTGAATATTATATTTCTTTGTGTAAAATTCCTTTACCACAATTAAAAGACACCACTGACGAACAATTCACTGCACTTCGAAAAATTTATGTAGATTTTTCAGAAGAAGATGCTCTTAGGGTTAAGGAGATTGAAAAAACAACCAACCACGATGTAAAAGCAGTTGAATATTTCATAAAAGAAAAGCTAGATCAGTCTGATTTAAAGGAAAAGCTAGAATTTATTCACTTTGGGCTTACTTCTCAAGACATAAATAACACAGCAGTGCCACTATCTTTAAGAGACGCCACTGAAGAAATATACTTGCCAGAATTAAATGAGGTAATTTCTGAGTTAAATGCCTTCGCTATTCAATGGAAAGACATTCCCATGCTTGCTAGAACTCATGGACAGCCTGCCTCTCCTACTCGATTAGGAAAAGAAATAATGGTTTATGCTGAACGATTGAAGGAACAATATAATGCGTTGATCGACACCCCATTTTCAGCAAAATTTGGTGGAGCTACCGGAAACTTTAATGCACATTTTGTAGCTTACCCAGACATTAATTGGGTGGATTTTGCCAATGAATTCGTCAATGATACATTGGGTTTGTACCGTTCTCAAACAACAACTCAAGTGGAGCATTATGACAATTTAGCTCGATTATTTGATGCCATGAAGAGAATTAACACGATTCTTATCGATTTGAATCGTGATTTATGGACCTATATTTCAATGGATTACTTTAAACAAAAAATAAAAGAAGGTGAGGTTGGATCATCAGCTATGCCACATAAGGTCAATCCTATCGACTTTGAAAATTCTGAAGGAAATTTAGGAATCGCCAATGCCATGTTTGAGCATTTGGCAGCAAAACTTCCTTTAAGCAGATTACAAAGAGACTTAACTGACTCTACAGTTATGCGAAACATTGGAGTACCCATAGCTCACACCGTTATTGCTATAAATGCCTTGCAAAAAGGCTTGGGCAAACTGATTATCAATGAGGCGAAAATAAAGCAAGACCTAGACGATAATTGGGCGGTGATTGCCGAAGCTATCCAGACTGTTTTGAGAAGAGAAAACTATCCAAAACCTTATGAGGCATTAAAAGAGCTGACAAGGAATAATGAGAAGGTAACTAAACAGTCCATCCATAAGTTTATAGATGGATTAAAAGTAAACGACAGTATTAAAAAGGAACTAAAACAAATAAGTCCTTTCAATTATACTGGAGTTGAACTTTTTTAAACGTGAATTTTTCTCAAACATTTTATAAGTTATTTTTCTTTCTTATTCTATGCTTTTGCTTCAAAATTAGTACTGCTCAATATGCTGAAAAAATAGCTTCCGGAAGACCAGGTCAAGCAAATGATCCATTTAGTGTTGGAAAAGGTATTTATCAAATTCAAAGTGGCTTGGATTTCATCAATGTAGAAAGTGACTTCGGAAATCGTGAAACTGAATTAAGTGCTTGGAACCAAAACTCTTTAATTCGACTGGGAATTTTTGAGCGCTTTGAAGTTAGAATTGGTTATGGTTACCAAATAAGGGAGCAATTTTCGACTAATATCACAACTGAGTTCCCGGAGGAACAATCTGGCTTTAATGCCTTTCAATTTGGACTAAGGCATAATATCATAATGCAAAAAGGGATAATCCCTACAATTGGCATTCAATTTACTACAAGGTTTGGAGGATTAAATGTTTACAGACAAAATAGATTCAGCTACGAGGGCAAACTACTATTACAGCATAAAATTTCAGAAAAACTGGTCTTAAATACTAACTTTTCATTAGAGTATAATGATCAAGTGGACTATACATTTGGTCGATATGTTTTCAGTTTCGCATATTCCTTAACTGATCGCTTAAGTGTTTTAGCTGAAGCCTATGGAATTGTAGATAGCAATGATTTCTACCTCTTTTTTGATGGAGGTTTTGGTTACTTACTATCAAATAACCTACAACTGGATATTTTTGGTGGATATGGCAATAATAAAATTGGAGGTGAAAATTCTAAAATAGAGTCTTATTTTGTATCGCTTGGGTTTTCATACCGAATTAATACTAGGGATTAAAATACGTTTCACGAGTCTTTCCACTTCTATTTTTACGATTAATTCGAGCGATGCAAGGTGTAAGTAATCCCTAAATCAAATCTCACTTTATCAACCATTGCATTATTAACAATTTATCAAAATCGTTGATAACTTTTGTTAATAAGGATTTCTATTAGGCTTCAGGACACATTTTAATCACAGCTATTTTTGATTAAACTAAATATCAATTGATTGCGATATGTTAACTAGAATCTTTGGCAAGAAAAAATTAAAAGAAGACACCCTTGCTAATATGTTTGTAAATGCTACCTTACAGGCTGCAGAAGCAGGTTTTCCTGATATTGTTGGGCTCATTAATGATGCTCCTGAATTTACAACTAAACCAAACTTAAGTGCTGAAGACGACAGCAAATTTATGTTAGTCGTTTTAGCGGCTAACCTAAAAGAGATCCCCAATAACCTGCCAGCACATCAAGATAATCGAATGATTAATCGGATTATTGGAAAACTAGCTGGAGTATTTGATGTAACAGAAGACAAACTAGAAGAAACATTAAGGGAATATCAAAGTTATTTAAGCAGGGTTAACCATCCTTCTAACAATAACCTCTATGCCATGTCTAAAGCTGTTTTTTACAAGTATAATTTGGGGCAATTTCAAGAAGATTATTTTAAGAACATGAATTCTCCTAATCCTCTATTTTTAAAGAGGCTCGATGAAGCCATGATGCTCTTTCTTTTCAATTGGGAGTCAGCAAAAAACGATTTCAATATCGTTAAATAACCCTCTATTCTCTGAGTAAATTAGGAGTATATGCCTGTGCTGTAGGCATAATCAGCAAGTCATTAACATTGCGCAAACCTGAGTTCGGTATAAGACAAAAAACTAAACGCCTGAAAATCAGACCGACATTGCGAAAATTGCAGCCTAAGTGCCTGCCCGTCCAAAGCAAAGCGGAGGCGGGCCTGCCCGTCCAAAGCAAAGCGGAGGCGGGAAGCAATCTCATCGTTAAACTGAGATTGCTTCTTCATTTCGTTGCACTCCACTCTTCGCAATGAACTGTGCTTAAAACCAAATTAATTCAAAGTTATTTCTCTATCTTTCTCCTAGACCTGCCTGCAGTAGCCGAAAAGCTACTTTCGACAAAGGCACGGTGAGAAAGAAACAAAGAATCATGACCAAACAAACTTCTTCGCTATAGCTCTCGCCGCCTCGTGTTTGGCCTTGCCGCCCAATGCCTAAACATCAACTTCGTTTCTGTTGTTATCGTCTTTGCGAGGAGGCACGACGAAGCAATCTGCTAATATTAATTCTGTATTCATTTTTTAGGAAGACGATCTTGTAGTAACGAAAAATAGATTGCTTCTTCCTTCCGTTGCACTGCACTCATCGCAATGACAGTAAGCGATGAGTACAAGTCTTGTAATGAGGTAATTTATTTATTTTTAGAACAATAATAAAACTCTTAGATCAAACTCAGGTTACAAATAATATAGCAGTTGCTTTCCAATGCCAGCAGTTGCACTGGGTATCATACAAATTCTTTCCTTCATTCTCTTCTACTTTGCTCTGCGTAAGTCATGTAGTCTAAATTGCTTGGACTGCTAATTATAAACATTATGCTATCCTTTTTTACTTCTAAAGTCACTTCTTCCATTTCGCTAGCGATCAAAAAATCATCCACATCCATTGTATTTTGATTAATTATCACTTCGCCTTCAATGAGGTAAAAGGAGTTTGTTTTCGAATTATCTAATTTCAAACGATGGCTCCCTTTATCTAACTTCAACTCTTTTATTTCAACACCCTTAGTGTCCATTTCAAGTGGAGAACCTTCCCCTTTATAGATTTTTACCTCTATCCCATCCTTTTTAATACTTGGGAATTCAGCCTTCGTATAATCGTTGTAAGAAGCCGGTTGTTGTAGCGTCTTCTGCAAATTAGGATCAAACCAAATCTGAAACATATGAGCCCCAGGGTTCAACTTTTCTGAATGTGAGATTCCATTTCCTGCTCTGATAATTTGAGCTGCACCGGTTTCTAATTTTTTCCATTCATTGTCAGAAGTATCAAAATGCTCAATCGAACCTTTTAGTACAAACGACATAATTTCAAAGCCTTGATGCGGGTGCAATCCAATGGTGCTTCCACTATCGCTCCAAGCATGTGCCCAATAAAATAAATTGGAATATGGCTCCACGTCACCACCTTCTCTTGGAAAGCCAATGGGTTTATTTTCTAGTATTTCGCCTCCATTAAACTGACCCGAAGCTTGCTGATTTTTTTTAATTAATTGTATTCCCATGCTTTAAAATTAAGGTTAAGAATATAAAGCTCAAAGCATAAAAAAAGGGATGCCAAAGCATCCCTTTTAACTAAAAAATTGAATTTAAACTTATTTTACATCGTATTCTTCAATACCGTAAACCATTTTCATTTCTTCGTAGTTATTAACATCTACACCTGCTACTAAGCCTGCTGACGGGACAACAACTATTTTAAAATCTCTATCACCTGGGTAGAAATCACCTGGAGTTATATTTGCGTTTATGCTATTCATTCCGCTTAAATGTACTTCTCCAACATTGTATCCTGCTTGAAAAGTCAGGACTGTTGCCTCTCCTCCTAAAAAGGCAATGTAAGAAAATGGTAAAGCCTCCCAAGAAGTGCTATCTACTCTTTTTCGATATACTTGAACTATGCCATTATCAACTACTGATTGAGTGATTGAAGGCACGCTTAAGGTATTTCGAAAAACTAATCCTGGAGTCCAATCAGCTACTAAAACTGTTTGATTGCTTGCTTGTACATTTGCATTTCCTGTTGCTCCTGCTGCTCCTGCTGGCCCTGTCTCTCCATC
>CAYPJC010000111.1:0-6970 GCA_964410855.1 uncultured Flavobacteriales bacterium
ATCATAATTTCTTACATCATCAAGTTTTCCTTTAACATGCGGCTCTGCAAGATTAATACCCTTAGGAAAAGCTGTTATCGACGTAAACGAATTATTCATTCCTAAAGGGCTAAAAATTCGATCTTGAACAAACTTATCCCAGCTTTTACCACTGGCAGATTCAATGACCTCTCCTGCAATAATGAACATGATGTTTTGATAGCCATATTCTGTTCTAAAGTCATAAGTCATCGGGTACTTTGAGAATCGTTCGATGATCTCTTTCCGATCGTAATCAGTTCCATACCACAATAAATCCCCATCGAATGTATCAAAACCACTTCTATGAGCTAGTAAGTCTTCTATCGTCATCATTGAAGCAACATAATCATCGCTCAAATCAAAAGCTTTGATGTATTTACTAACTCTGTCATCCCATTTTAGCTTGCCTTCATCTACAAGCATGCCAATAGCTGTTGCAGTAAATGCTTTACTTAGGGAAGCTATTCCGAATATGGCATCTGTTTCTAAGTTTTTTTTGGTCTCCAAATTGGTAACACCGTACGCGTTTTGAAAATAAACTTGGTCATCCTTAATAATGGAAATAGCCAAACCAGGTAGTTTGTAATCTGAAACGGCATTTTTAATGTAGGTGTCAAGTACTGAATCTTTTACTTGAGCTTCTAATTGAGTAAAAGAAAAACAAAAGGCTAACAAAAGGCCTAGTAAACGAACATTCATAAGGTTAAATTTAGATTAAGGTTCCAAATATATTCAGCACCATTAAAAACCCGAAGATAATTTAAATCTACCTATTGAAATAATCTAGAGAGAATATTAATGCGTCGCTTTTAATAATTCAGGATATTTAGCCTGAAATTTTTTCAATCTAGGAATTGAAATGTTTTGAATATATGAATTTTCAGGGTGATTATTCTCATACTCTTGATGATAATCTTCTGCTTCCCAAAACTTTTTAAATTGTTTAACTTCTGTTACAATTGGAGCACTGTAAGTTTTGTTTTTATTTAATAGAATCATATAATCCTCAATTACCTCTTTTTCATTTTCATTTTCATAGAAAGCTATTGAACGGTATTGAGGGCCACTATCGGGGCCTTGGCGATTCAATGTTGTAGGGTCGTGTGATCCAAAAAATACCTTGACTAATGTTTCAAAGCTAACTTTTGTTGGATCGTAAATAACCTTTACTGCTTCTGCATGAGATGTCAACCCACTGCTTATTTGTTGATAATTTGGATTTGATTCAGTTCCACCGGAGTAACCAGAGACAGCATTGCTAACTCCTTTTACGGACTGAAAAATTGCTTCAACACACCAAAAACAACCACTTGCAAAATAGGCGGTTTCAAGGCCTTCTTGACTTAATTGTTCTTCAGATGTATTGTTAGTTGACTCATCTTTCGTTTCAACATTTTCTTTAGGGCCAAAATTACAGGAAGACTGTAAAGTTCCTGTAAGCATTAAGGAAACAATTAAAAATATATTTTTCATAAAAGGAATTTTAGTTCTCTTGTTCAGTGGTAAAAAATGAAGTAAGCAAATCTCCGAATTGGAAGCTCTTTTCTAAGAAATCCTTATTGAGGTATGAATATTCAGCCATAGCATGCAGCAAGTATTCCATCATTAAAAACTTACCACTTTCTGGTAAAGAAGGGAATTTAGATTTTATTAATTTTTCAAGACTATTTACTTCACTCAGAGTCTTTTGATATTGCTTATCAGTTAGGTCATTTATAAGATCTAGTCGATTGTTTGAAAACCAATTTAAAATATTGGTATAGTCTTCTGAATTTGAATTTTTCTTCTTTTTTAAATCTTTTAATTCAGGAAAAAATTGCAACGCTTGAGTTCGTATAGCCGATCTTATTAAAGCATAACTCACATTAACTGCCCCTTCTTGTTCTCCTTCATATACCATCTCAATTTTTCCAATAATTGAAGGAATAATTGTCATTAAATCACTAATTCGTATGGTGGTTTTGCTTTCACCATTCTTTAGCATTCTTCTCTCAGCAGCGCTCATTAATGTTTCATAGGCCGATATAGATAATCGGGCAGAAACCCCCGATTTCTCATCGACAAACTCACTATCTCTTGCCTCAAAGGAGATTTGTTCTAGAAGGTCTTTAATAATCTCAGGAACTGTCAAGCTACTTTTCTGATTTTTCGAAAGCTTTATTTCATTGGTGGTAATTTCCTTGGCCAGTTCAATGGTTTTAGGATAATGGGTCATTATCTGACTTTGAATCCTGTCCTTCAAGGGTGTAATAATAGAACCTCTATTGGTGTAATCTTCAGGATTAGCAGTAAACATAAACTGAATGTCTAATGGAAATAGCAACTGAAACCCTCTTATTTGAATATCCCCTTCTTGTAAGATATTAAACAAAGCCACTTGTATTCTTGCTTGCAAGTCAGGAAGTTCATTAATAACAAATAAACAACGGTTTGCACGAGGAATTAACCCAAAATGAATCACGCGTTCATCAGAGTAGTCTAATTTTAAGTTTGCCGCTTTAATTGGATCTACATCACCTATTAAGTCTGCGATAGATACATCAGGAGTTGCTAATTTTTCTACGTAACGTTCAGACCGATTTATCCACCTTATGGGTGTTTTATCACCTTTTTCTTCAAGGGTCTTTTTGCCATAATTTGAAATGGGGTTATAAGGATCATCATTAACTTCAGATCCATCAATAATGGGGATATATTCGTCTAAAAGTTGAATCATTAAACGAGCTATCCTAGTTTTAGCCTGACCTCTTAACCCCAATAAATTAATACTATGTCTTGCTAAAATAGCCCTTTCTAGATTAGGAATAACAGTATCCTCGTAACCGTAAATCCCTTCAAAAGCAGTTTCACCTTTCTTTAGCTTATGAATTAAATTATCTCTTAACTCATCTTTTATTGACTTGGACTCGATTTTTGCCTTCTTAAGGTCACCGAGTGTTTTTAGTTTTTTTAATTGCATTTATTTAATACCTTTTTCTTTTATTTTTTTCATAATCAGTAAAAATAAAGTTGCCTAATCCCTGTAAATCAGAGAAGAATGCCTTTCCATTATTTGCTTCTGTAAACTCTTCTACAAACTTTTGTAAATAGGGATCTTTAGCAATCATAAAGGTGGTAATTGGAATATTTAATTTACGACACTGAATTCCTAAGTTTATAGTTCGATTTAAAATCTTTGGGTCTTGCCCCCAACTGTTTTGATAGTATTCTCCATTTTCTATGATACATGTTGGCTTGCCATCTGTAATCATGAAAATTTGCCTGTTACTATTGCGCCTTCTTCTTAACAAATCCATGGCAAGTTCAAGACCTGCGACAGTATTTGTGTGATAAGGCCCTACAGATAAATAGGGTAAATCCTTAATTTTTACTTCCCAGGCATCATTTCCAAAGACAACAATATCTAAAGTGTCTTTTGTGTACTTTGTAGTGATTAATTCTGCTTATTCCATAGCGACTTTTTTAGCAGGAGTTATTCTATCTTCTCCATAAAGAATCATAGAATGGGAAATATCAATCATTAATACAGTGGACATTTGAGAATTATGCAGCTTTTCAGTAACCTCCAAATCTCGTTCTGTCATCATGAATTCATTAATTCCATGATTTATTTGAGCATTTTTAAATGATTCCGTAAAAGCAATTTGATCTAAGGTATCGCCAAATTGGAAAGGCCTTCGGTCAGCTGTTTCTTCAGTTCCATTGCCAATAAATGAGGTTTTATGATTTCCTCTATTCCCTCTTTTTAGTTTGCCAAATATTTGCTCTAAGGCTTTTTTTCGAATTAATTGCTCAGATTTATCACTTAACTGCATGGAGTTTGATCCATCTTGTTTTATATATTTTTTTTCTTCTAAGTCTTTCCTGAAATCCTATAAAGTATACTCAGGTGTTGTTAATCCATGTTCATCATCTAGCTCTTTTAACCATCGAAAACTTTCTTCAAAATCACCTGAGGTGTGAGTCATAAGCTCTAGAAAAATCTTAAGTAGCCTTTTGAAGGGGCTCTCTGATAATTCTTCTTCTGAATGTTCCTGAAATCTAAATCCAATCATAATTTAATAACTGTAAATTTAAACCAAGTATTGTAAACAATGTTTAATATGTTTTCTTTAAGACAGAATTAGCTGCTGTAAAATATTTTTATTTAATGTTTTGTAGTTTCTTATATTTTAGTGAAAAAAATTAAAATATTCTGTTTAAAAGAGAGTATCCTTTTTTTATAAAAAATTAATCATTTTGCACTTTATAAATTTAGCTAATTAAATTAAAGATTCTTATCTTACAAACTTGAAAAAAATAGATATAAAATGGCAGAAAAAGTAGAATACTCTATAGAGTTTGTGGTGAGAGCTTCACCTAAAATGCTATATAAATTTCTATCAACCCCATCGGGATTATCTGAATGGTTCGCAGATAACGTAAACTCGAGAGGAAAGCAATTTATTTTCATATGGGATGGATCAGAAGAAACCGCTTCTTTAGTTAATAAGAAAGCAGATAAACACATTCGCTTTAAATGGGAAGAGGACGAAGAAGACCATTATTTCTTTGAATTTAAATTGGAAATGGATGATCTAACCAACGACGTTTCTTTAATAATTACAGACTACGCTGAAGAGGATGAAGTAGAAGAATCTAAATTGCTTTGGGAAAGCCAGGTAAACAGCCTTCTTCATGCAATTGGATCGTAACACAATAAATCCTCTTTTGAAACGCTAATTTTGTTGTAAAGTATTCTTTTGAAAACATCAACTAAATTTATTATCAAATCCTTTTTGTCGCCATTTTTGGCGACTTTTTTGATTTCAATATTTGTATTGTTAATGCAATTTCTATGGAAATGCATTGATGATATCGTTGGGAAGGGATTGGAATGGACTGTTATAGTTAAACTCCTATTTTACGTTTCTGCGAGTTTAGTTCCTATGGCATTACCGCTAGCTATTCTGCTTTCTTCTTTAATGACATTTGGAAATTTAGGAGAACACTATGAATTAGTGGCTTTTAAATCTGCAGGAATTTCTCTAAAGAGGGTTTTACAGCCATTAGCAGTAGTAATTCTTTTCCTTAGTTTTATGGCTTTTCTTTTTTCTAATTATTGGTTGCCTCTTGCAAACCTTAAAAGCAAGTCACTCCTTTATGATGTAAAACAACAGAAGCCAACAATGGATATTCAGGAAGGGATTTTCTCAAATGGACTTGAGGGGTATTCGATTCGTGTTAAAAAGAAGAAAATCATTGATGACGTTGAGCATCTATTCGACTTACTCATCTATGACCATAGTGATGATGCTGGAAATAATCGAGTCATTACAGCTGAGGAAGGAATAATGACTATAACTGAGAACAAACGATACCTTGAACTAGTACTTTTTAATGGAGAGAGTTATGATGAACAAGAAAATCAAAGGAGAAAAAGGGATTTTCCTTTGGCGAGAACAAAATTCGAAGAAAATTTAATACGGTTTGATTTGTCCCAATTTGCCTTAAACAGGACTGATGAAGAATTGTTTAAGAAAAATTTTAAGATGTTAAATATGGGTCAATTGAGGGTAGCTATTGATACTCTTCTTATAGGAAAAGAATCACAAGTGAAAGCTTTTCAAGATGGTTTGCGAAAGAGTAATTTTTTATACCGTGATCCAATTCCAAAAGTAAGTAACATAAAAAGAGATAATTATTTAGTGAACATCGATGAATTGATAGATAGCCTTTCCATTACACAAAAGAATCAATTGTATACTACCGCTTCAAACATGGGTAGAAATGCAAAATCTAGGTTAAGCAGCATGGCGCAAGATTTATACAATAGAAACAAATACATCAATTCACATTACGTTCAGTGGCATCAAAAACTAACGCTTCCTTTTGCATGTATCATTCTTTTTTTAATTGGAGCTCCATTAGGTGCTATTATTCGCAAAGGTGGTCTAGGAATGCCTATTGTAATTTCAGTTCTCTTCTTTTTGTTATTCCATATATTAAGTATTACGGGTGAAAAAATGGCCAAAGAAGGTGCCATTTCACCTTTTGGAGGAATGTGGATGGCTTCCATGATATTACTTCCTCTTGGAATTTTCTTTACTATTAAAGCAACAAGTGACTCTGCATTATTTAACCAAGAAAAGTATTCTAATGCACTGAAAAAACTTTTTAAGAGAAAGAATAAAAAGGAAATCTATTCTAATTAGAACTTTAATTCACCTCAATGAAAATTGGCATTCTACTTTCAAGATTCCCCTACCCACTTGAAAAAGGTGACAAACTAAGGGCGTATCATCAAATTAGAGAATTATCAAAAAAGCACGATATCTATTTATGTGCGATAAACACTACTAGATTAGAGAAGAAGTCGATAGATAAACTTAGACCCTTTTGCAAAGAGATTAAAATTATTAAGTTAAGTAAGTTTTCTATTTTGATAAATCTTCTTCATGGTTTAGTCTTTACTTCACTTCCCCTTCAAGTGGCTTACTTTTTTCAAAAATCATCTAAAAATAAGGTTCAACAATTTTTCAAGAATAATCATGTCGATCATATTTATTGCCAACTAATTAGAGTTAGTGAATATGTGAGGGATTTACATTCTATTCCAAGAACTATCGATTACATGGATGCCCTTTCTAGGGGTATGGAACGTCGGTTGGAAAAAGCTTCATTGTTTACAAAACCATTAATACAGTTAGAAACTACGAGGCTAAAAAAGTATGAGCATTTCATATTCTCATCATTCAATACCCATACAATTATTTCAGAGCAAGATAGAAGTCTTATTGTACATGCTAGGAATTCTGAAATTAGCATCATTCGAAATGGTGTTGATCAGAACTATTTTAAAGCTAAAGAAACTCAAAAAACAGTTGACTTATTATTTACAGGAAATATGTCTTATCCACCAAATGTTGATGGGGTTTCCTATCTAGTAGAAAAGATTCTTCCCTTGGTT
>CAYPJC010000112.1:0-6917 GCA_964410855.1 uncultured Flavobacteriales bacterium
CGGCAGAAAATTGTGGAACTCCTACGCCTGCGATAACTCGAGTTGTACAAATGGAACCCGGACCTATTCCTACTTTCACTGCGTCTGCACCTGCTTTAACAAGCGCTAGTGCAGCTTCTTTTGTTGCTATATTTCCTACAACAACATCTAATTTTTTAAAGTTAGCTTTTACCTTTTTTAAGGTCTCAATAACTCCTTTTGAATGTCCATGTGCTGTGTCTATAATAACAGCATCCACTCCAACCTTAACTAATGCGCTAATTCGGTCCATTACATCAGAAGTAACACCAACAGCAGCCGCAACTCTCAGTCTTCCAAACTCATCTTTACATGCATTTGGTCTTTCCTTCAGTTTAATGATATCACGGTAGGTAATTAGGCCAATAAGTTTGTTAGAATCATCTACAACAGGAAGTTTTTCAATTTTATGATGCTGCAGAATCTCTGCTGCCTTATTGAGGTCAGTACCAATTTTTGCAGTAATGATATTTTCTTTTGTCATTACATTTGATATGGCTTCATCTGTATTCTTTTGGAACCTCAAGTCACGATTTGTTACAATTCCAATTAGAGAATTTTCATGATTAACAATGGGAATGCCACCAATCTTGTTCTCTTTCATTAAAGAAAGGGCATCAGACACCTTCGCTTCAACATTTAATGTAATAGGATCTTGAATCATCCCGCTTTCAGAACGTTTTACTTTTCTTACTTCAGCAGCTTGATCTTTAATACTCATATTTTTGTGCAACACTCCTATTCCGCCCTCTCCCGCCATAGCAATTGCCATAGCAGACTCTGTAACGGTATCCATTGCTGCAGACACGATTGGAGTGTTTAAACGAATGTTTTTTGAAAATTGTGATGAAATATCTACTTCACGAGGCATTACTTCGGAATATGAAGGAACCAACAACACATCGTCATAAGTTAAACCCTCAGGCAGAAAACGGCTTTCAGAAATTGTACTCATAGTGGCGTTTTTAAGACGGCAAAAATAACGATTCTGACAGGCTCACAGCTGTTAATAAAATAAAAAAGGGAAGTCAATAATTGACTTCCCTTTTTACACCAACTTTTGTTGGTTTATTTCACCAAGGTAACTGTACCTTTTCTTCTATGCTCTTCGCCATCTGCATCAATAAATCGGATGGTGTAAACATAAGTTCCTAGTTGAGATTGCTCTCCATTAAAAGAACCATCCCAGCCCTTATTAATGTCTCTTGTTCTATAAATTTCTTCTCCCCAACGGTTAAAAATCACCATTTCGAAAAGGCTAAAGTCAAAGAACTGTCCTTTTGGGCCAAAGGTTCTATTAACACCATCTGGTGCAAAGGCATTTGGTACGTAGAACAAAGGTTCTTGTGTAATACAAACCACATTAGATGATGATACTGCAGGATCTAAGTTGTTTGGAATACCATTAGTCGCATTATCTGAAACCGCACCTTGAATGGCATCTACTCGGTAACAGAATTTTCCAATGGAAAACAAATCATCGTACACATCATCTACAAATAGATTTGTATTCCCTTGCGAAGGAGGCACAACTGCATAAATGTTGTTCGTTGGCATTACATCAACTCCTCTGTAAATGTTGTAGTAAGCAACCGTACTGTCCCACTCTTCATATTCATTCCATCGAAGTGTGTTCGTTATAGCTTCATTATCAGGACTTACTCCCAATAAGATGCTACGCCCGTGGTTTGAAGTATCAACTGGTTCATCACAAGCATTTAATACTTCAATTTTATAGAAGTAGCTAAAGCTATTTACATCTACATTTCCATCGGTAAAATCAAAGAAATCATCATCTTTCACCGATTGAAAATCTACATAACCTACTTGATTCATCATTAGTTTGTCAGTACCTCTGTATATATTGTATCCTTTTACAGGGATCAGTTTATCTTTATGGTACTCCAATTTTACCACATTATCTTCTACCGTTGCAAAAGTCAGGTAACCAAATCTTGGCTCATCCTCATAGATTGCATAAGCAGAATCAATGTTTGAATTAGATTCGAATGCCTCAGCAGCAGGGTCTAAGCTACTCGCTCTAACGTAATAATGGTAGAACTTATCTCCAACCTCAATTTTATGACTAAACGTAGTGTCGGTAATTCCAACACTTTCAGGAATTTCTGTCCTAACATCACCATTTCCAACAGAATCAAAATACACTGTATAAACCACATCAAAGTTTTCGTTAAAGCCAACATAAGGATTCCAACTTAAATTCATAGAAGAATCACACACAAACCAATCAACTTCAACATCCATACTTTTATGAAATTCTAAGTCAGCCTCAGAGCTTCTATTACCACATCCATCTTGAGTAATGGCTGCAACAACTACTGCTGAATCTCTTGCATCTAACACTCCAAAAGGAATTTTAAATTCTCCAGGATCGAATGTAGTTTCTCCTATAGATCGATAGGCTTGCAAACCAGAATTAAATCCATCGGTAGTTGTAAAGAATAATGAATCAATCCCACTAAGATTATCAACAGTAGACCATTTTACATCTAAGCCCCCATCATTTAAGCCAAAGCTGATATAGTCTAATTTAAGTGGATCTGGTGGAAAATTATCTACATACAATGCACTATCAATGTTTGATCTAGAAATACACCCAGACTGCTCATCTAGAATCTTGACATAATAGTTTTGTATTCCAAAACAAACCAATCTATTTCGATCATCTACAATGTTAGTTAATGTATCTCTTGCAAATGGAATCTCGGTATATCTCAAGTCGAAGGTGTCTTTAAAAATATCATAGGCACTTGCACCATAATCAACTCCGGTAGCATTCCATACTACATTTCCTTTCTTTTGTTTATCATTTGGAACAGCTGTAGCCTCCACAAAAATACTACTCATGGTATTGCTCCATGCTGATGGCTCAGATCCAGAACAACCTGACAACATACGCGCTCTAAAATCATAACGAGCTGTTTGAGCATTTATTCCGATAATTTGAACGGCAGTATCGCCATTATCTATACCATTTGCTCTTATAAGGTCATATGCCACCAATCCACTACCTGCAAAATTTTGCCAATTGCCTCCATCTCTTCTAAATTGGAATTCATAAGCAGTACCATTTAAGGTAGAATCTCTCGATGGTCTGATGAATGATAGGATTACATTTCCGCCATCTTCTACAAAAGTGCAACGTAATGAAGGTGGAGGAACAATTTCATCACTCCTCAAATTACTAGGTGCCTGAAATTCTCTTGTAGCAGAAATATTCACAGCACCTTCCTGATCTGTAGCAACAACTTTAAACAAGGTTAACTTACCCCGAAATAATAGAATATCTGCAGTTGTTGTAAGTCCATCGACAGTAGCTGATAATTCGAAGTTATTTCCAGTACCAGTGGTATCCGTATAAATCTGATAGGTCTTAATTAAAGTGGTAAAGCCAGTCGGGGCATTCCATGTTAATGTATAAAAGGGTATACACGGATCACCATTCGAATTTCCATCAAGAACAATAGTCTGATAGACAAAACTATTCCTTGATACCGTTGGATTACATATATCAACTGCTTCAATGATATAATCAATGGATACTGTTGAATTGGCACCTTGGGCAAGAATTAGAAGGGAATCACCATCTTTAACTCCTATTGATCCAATTAAATTGGCAGGAGTATAAGTAGGGCTGTAGATATTAAAAGAACCTGCAGTACCTGCAGCAGCTCTATTTACTCTAAAATAAACACTTCCATCAGCTTTTACCTCAATGGTATCTAACTTAGGTCTTGGAAGAGCACCTGCAGTTACCATATATAAGGTATCAATAACACTAAACGTGCTAAACACTAAGGTATCTAAACTATCTAATACTGGAGCTGGCGCATTGCCTTGTTTCCAAGTTATAACCGTATCTCTTGCCTCTACTCTAAGGCCAACATAATCTGCACAAATATTTGATTCGACAGAAAAGGTAGTTCCTGTTGTGTTACCTCTTAAGTACCAATTAGCAGCAACTCCAACTCCACCATTGCTGATAGAATCATTTTCCCAAATATAAAAGTGAGTCTTTGATTCGTAGTGAAAATAATCCTTAGTTGAAGCACTCCCTGGCTTAGGCCTATTCCAACTGAGGGTTGCACTAGATCTCAGTGGTGCAGGAATAACGCCCGATGGAACAGCATTGGTTTCTATAATTCGAACCTGTTCTGATTTATCAGACTCTACATCATCTGTGCAACCTGAAACGGTAGTCATTCGCATATACCAATCTCGGTTTGAAACTTTGTTTAATATATTTTTAGGTGAGTTTGGATCAGAAATTATAACATTTCTAAAAATATTATAATTTGGATCCTTCTCTTCTTGTTGAAAATCTTTCAAGTTAGCATTCAAAATATTCCAGTTGTTTGCTGGTACAGGAACTCCGTCAACTGCTGCAGCTCTTTCCACAAGGTATTTCTCAAAAGTAAAAGCCGAATCAATGGCAGGCACCCATTGGTAAGTAAGGTCACCATTTAAGTCAACATGAATACCTTTCATGATTGGTTCAGTTAATGGAAAAGGATCCTTAACTCGAACAGTTATCGTAGGATAATTAATGGCAGGAATAGGGCAATGATCATCAGAAACCCGTAAGACAAAATTATAAATCCCTTCACGCGTTCCAGGAACACCAGTCTTATTCTGTATATGCTTACAATCGGTTTGCCATACAAACTCAGTAGAAACACTAGATAATCCAGTAATTTTTCGTTCAGGAGGCGAGGAACCAGCATCTAAAAAAGGGGTCTTATTTTGCAAGTAAGCACATGGCTCAACTACTAAATTATCTCCTCTACCAAAAGTTACTTGACAAGGCGTTCCAGGTTTTCCTGGAATTCCACCTATTGTTCTATCCCTAGTAAACATAAGACCATCAGGTACAACAGTAACTTCTTGCAGTTGTGTCCCAATTCCTGTGATATCTAAATCTTTCACTTGAATGGGTATTCGAACTTCTTGTCCCGCTGTTACATTTACAATAATTCCTTCAGCAGGTACTCCATTAATAAATACTTCAGGTGGGTTGTTCTTTTTTCCATTGGGTAAATTAGGGCAAGTAAATACAGAAACGGGTATCTCACGATATACACTAGCAATTTTAGTCTTATCACGATATGCATCAACTTGAATAACAGTCATAAATTTTTCGGTTACAACCCCACTATAAACAGCCATTTTAACAACTCCAGATAGTGGATTTAATGTTGAAGCAATATTTTTAACATCAAAGGTTTTGTCAGGGGTAGGATTATTTGGAGCATAACCAGGCTTATAAACCAAAGGAACAGGAGCTTCACCAGGACCATTATAAGGTCTGTCCCAAGAATAAATCAATGAATCTAAATCACTATCAATCGCTGTTGAATTGTAAGTAAATTCATAGCCTCTACAAACTGTGGTAGTTGGAAGAGATCTAAATTCAGGAGATGAGTCGATGCACGGATTCTTATCCTCACGATCTCTCGTACGAAACATTTCTGCCCTTAATGTCAATGGACCGGGAGTTATCATGTTTTCAATATCCCCTGGTCTACAACATCTTGATTCCCAAAAAAACCTCCAACCTGATCTACTTGGATTTCCGGCTAATGTGATGGGGGCAGAGGTATAAAAAAACTGCTGCATAGTTCCTGGATCCCCATTATCGCAGGTATATGGGTTTCCGTATTGATTGGTGCAAGTAGGAGAAGTATCTCCATTACGCTCGGCAATCCAACGATTAGAATCAGGATTCATTATGATGGTACTGAACTTGCTTCCAGAAGCATTTTCAGGCAGTGGACTTCCATAAATTGTAAGTGTTTCAGCTTCGTAAGCATAAGAAATTCCCGTACAATCCCTATAAAAAGTCATGTAAAAAATATACTTACCATTGGCAAGGCATGTCCAGCCAATTTCTCCACCAAGGGTATGTGTTGCTTTAGATGTATTAGAGAAAGAAAGAACTAAAGCTAAAATAATTAGTAAACGTTTCATAGTATTTTGAATTTTAAATGCATTGTTTAGACGCACCTTTTTTCAAAGGTTGCCTCTAAATTAAACTTTTCCTACAATTATTTTCTTAAAACTATCGTAATTTAAATATTTTATAGCTGTTTCTTGAATCAGTTGAGCATCCATCTCCATGAATTGGGAAACTAAGCTCTCATAATAATCATAGTTTAAATTCAGTGTTTTTAATGCCCTAAACCTATCCATAGAGGCAAAAGCACCATCAAAACTTTTTAAGATACTTCCCCTTAAATAATTTTTAACCAATTCAATTTCTTGGGATTCTACCTTTTCAGAACACATCCTTTTTACCTCAAATTCAACCTCTTTTAAAGTCTCAGCAGTAACTTCAACTCCTACTTCAGTAGATATTACGAAATATCCTATATTCCTATAAGAAACTAATCCGCTTCCAATTCCATAAGTATAGCCTTTATCTTCTCTTATGTTACTCATTAATCGAGACCCAAAGTATCCTCCAAGTATGGTGTTTGTAAAAAACAAAGCAGGGAAGTCTGGGTGAGACTTTGAAATAATTGGTTTCCCTATTCGAATGGCAGTTTGCAATGCATCCTTCTTTTCTATTTCTAAAACACTTTGCTGGATACTATTTATAGTAGCTTCAAGCTTATCGATTTTTAGGTCATTTTTAAAAGAGCTGCTTCCAAATACTTCTTCAACATTTTTTAAAACTGCTGAACTAAGCTTTCCTGTAATAAAAATAGAAAGATTTCCATTTTTATAAAAGGTATTGTAAAAGTCAATAATATCGGCTAGTTCCAGATTATTAAAATCTGAAGGCTCTATTTTTGAGGCATAAGGGTTATTTTTTCCAAACAAAGAAACTAGAAAGTTATTTTTTGCAATAAAACTTACCTTCTCACTATTAACTGCGA
>CAYPJC010000113.1:0-6901 GCA_964410855.1 uncultured Flavobacteriales bacterium
CGGTTTTACGACAGTAGATCTTGCGAGAGATATAGCAATTGATGGTGATGCAAATATTTATTTAACGGGAACATTTGGAGGAACCGTTGATTTCGACCCTGGTACAGGAACAACCAATTTAAATGCAACAGGTACCGATGCTTTTTTAGCCAAATATGACTCATCAGGAGCTTTTTTATGGGTAACTCAATTTGGTGGAGCTAATGTTGAAGATGGAAGATCGATTTCCATTGATCAATCAAATAATATTTACTTAACAGGTTTTTTTACCGGATCATTAACTTATCAAATTAACAACACAAACTCAACTATAAACTCTTCCGGCAGCAATGATATATTTAATGCAAAATTAAATAGCTCAGGTCAAATAAATTGGGTTCATAGAATAGGTGGTTCAGGTTCTGATAAAGGAATTTTCAATATTATTAGTTCAGACAACAATTTGTACATAACTGGTGAATTTAGTAGTTCTGTTGATTTCGACCCTAGCAGCTCAACTAGTTCAGAAAGTTCAAATGGGGGTACCGATATCTTTATCTTAAAACTTGATACTGCAGGCGCATTTATTTGGGTCAAGAGCTTTGGAGGCACAAGTATCGAAGCTTCTAAAAAGATAACTTTAAATCAGTCCAATAAGGTAATAACTGTTGGTAGTTTTAGGAATACTGTCGACTTTGACCCTAGCGCTTCAACTCAGTCTTACACCTCTAATGGTGATGAAGAAATGTTTATACAAGTATTAGATAATAATGGAAACTTTGAATGGGCTAAACAAATTGGAGGTACTTCACGTGACGTCATTCTTGGAGTAGAAACAGACGCTAAGAATAATTTATACACCACAGGATTCTTTTTTGGAACGGTTGATTTTGACCCTGGCTCAGGAATTACAAATTTAACGGCTCAAGGATTAGCTGATTCATTTATTCAAAAACTTGATTCTAACGGTAATTTTATTTGGGTTGAGCAATTCAAAAGCAATGGTGATGTGGTTGGTACGAGCTTCGCATTTATTAGCTTAAGTAATTTGATTCTTGTTGGCTCTTATGAACAAACCGCTGATTTTGATCCTAGTTCAACAACTTTTAATAAAACTTCAAGTGGTGGTAGAGATATATTTATGTTGAGCTTAAATATTTGTGATCTAATTGTAGATAGTTCAATAGTTTCAAATTGTGGACCACTTCTATCTCCTAGCGGAAAATATACATGGACCAATTCAGGAATCTATTTTGATACTTTATTAGCTGGTTCAGGCTGCGATTCTATTCTAAGAATTGATCTAACAGTAGATTCAACTAAATATGATACATCAACTATTATATCTTGTGACTCCATTTTTAATTCACCAAGTGGAACTAAGGTTTGGAATACTGATGGCACATACAATGACACCATTCAGACCTCGCTGGGCTGTGATAGTATTTTAACTATTAATCTCAGCTTTAAAAATGCTAGTTCGTTCTTTATGAATCAAACTGCTTGCGGCATATATAAAACGCCAAGCGGTAAGTTATATTTTACAGGTGGTTTGTTTAATGATACGATTCAAAATACAGAAGGCTGCGATAGTGTAATCACCATATTTCTAACATTGAAAAGCAATTCAGCTTCAAGTCAAACAATAACCGAATGTGGAAGTTACCTCTCTCCTACTAGCAAAATCTATACATCGTCAGGAACATTCTTTGATACTTTACAAAACAACATTGGTTGTGATAGCATAATTACTACCAAGCTAACCATAAACCCATTTGACAATGGCGTTTTACAAGTTGGAAATCAACTAATTGCAAATCAAAATAATGTAAACTATCAATGGTTGGATTGTAATAACAATTTCTCAATCTTGCAAAATGACACCAACCAATCGTTTTCTACCTTTTATAGTGGCTCTTATGCAGTTGAAGTAAGTAATGCAAATTGCATTGATACCTCTGCTTGTTTTAATTTAACGATAGTCGGACTTGAGCAACAAAAAATAAACCAAAATTTAGAAATTTTTCCCAATCCTTCAAATGGGATAGTTATGCAGTTAAGCAAGCAAGAATTTTCTAGAATAGATGTTTATTCTTTAAAAGGTAAATTAATTTTAAAAATCCCAAACCCAACAAGTAGGATAGACCTAAGTAGCTTAAGTAATGGCATATTCTTTCTTAATTTCGTTGCTGAAGATTTTAATGTTGTAAAGCAAGTAGTCATTAATAAATAAAAAGGAAGAAGATTTTCTTTCTTACTTGAACAAATTTTCTATTTAAACTCTCCTTTGAAAAACATAGATTACACCTTAGATTTGAATGAATAAAGTATTTATTCTCAGTCCAATTAACTCTAAAGAAGCTGCTGAGATATTAAGGCTTTATCATAAAGAAGAATTCTATATCTACTTTGAAAATATAGAATTCGTACCGTCTTCATTATTGAAAGAAGTAAAGTGCTACTCGATTTATGATCAAAAGATAGACTTAGAAGAATACAATAAAAAAATTCTTCAATCAGTTGTCGACTTTGGTCAGTTAAAAATTAATAATCAAACCTTAACCACTTCTCTTAGCTTCAATGGCATATCCTATTGGTATTACCTTAAATTTAGTCTCTATCATAGAAGTAAAAAGAAATTAATTCAAATTTTCTTAATTAAGCAAATCTTAAAAACCTCTCTTAGCGATAAAGGTTTCTTTAAGATTTACACTTCTACTAAAAACATGACTCTTTATTTCGAGAAAGAAATAGAGATTATTTATTCTGAGAAAGAAAAAACGACTAAAATTGATTTCCAATTTTTAGTCAAATACATTTCTCTATTCTTCTTTAGAACTATCTGGGGAACTTTAATTTTTCCATTTAGAAAAAACAATAAAGCAAATACTCTAATTTCAACAAACACTTACAACAGGCAAGACATTATAGACCCTATTTCAAGGGAAATAATTAAAGGTGACCCCCATTTGCATTATTTACTTTCAAAAACACTAAAGAACAAAAAGTTTCAATATTTATCACAATTAAGACCTCCAGGAAAAGAAGATAACCATCGACTAAGCATATCTGATTATTTAGTAAGAACCCCTTTCTCAAGGAAGACAATCTATTTCGAACCATTTTTATTTTTCAGCTTACTTTCTCCCTCATTGTATAAAAAAAATAAAGCACTAAAATTTATTTGGACCAAACTAATTCAATCCATTCAAAAAAAGACAAGCCTTAGCAACGAAGAACAAGTTATTTTTGACACTTTTAGAAGTTTAAGAAAGCAAATCCTATTGGCCTCATGGCGAGAGCATGCAGCGAAAAAATTAGCCAATAATTTAAAGCTTGCAACAGCTGTTGCTATTGATGAACATTCCTTGCAAAATAAATCCATATTCAATGGTTTTAGGCAGAAAAACATAAAAATAATAGCCATACAGCACGGAGCAATAAGCCAAAGCAATGTATCTTATAGGTTTTCGGAAAAAGATTTAGCTTCAAATCCATTTCCTGATCTAACGCTTATTAGAGGGGAATATACCAAACAGATGCTAATGGATCAAAATTACCCGAAGGATAAATTAAAAATTGTAGGCCATATTAGAACAGATATCATACCCCCTCTTGCAAATTCTACAAATAAATTCGACCTATTTGAGAATAAAGACAAGCCTTTGATTCTTTATGCCACTCAGCCTATTCCAAAAACTGAACAAGTTTTAAAAGAACAACTAATAAAAGACTTTTTTAATTTATGCAATGAATTCCCTAATTACAATTTTGTTTTAAAGCCTCATCCAAACGAGGCTTCATTGAATGATTATTTAAAATATTCAAAAAACAACAAGTATCCAAATTTTAAATTCTACCAAGGAGAGTTATACCATTTGTTAGCAAGTGTTGACGCAGTAATAACTTACTTCAGCACAGTCGGTATAGAAGCTATTTATTTTAAAAAGCCCCTTTTAACAGTTGATTATTATCAGATAGATGCCCAAGGTTATCTTAAGGATGGCGTTTCAATCAACTCGCTCAATTATACTGAATTAAAGGAAAACTTGAAAGAACTTATAGAAACAGGTTCAAAAGTTAGCCCTCTTGCATTAGCCGAATTCATTGAAAAAAGGGTCTATAAGATTGATGGAAAGGTTGCTGATCGCTGTTTAGAGTCAATATGAAAATTCTGTACCTTTATAAAAAAATATCTAACCATGCTTAAAAATCTACTTCTTCTATCATCATTCTTGATTTCGCAAATTACTTTTGCCCAATATAAGGTAACTACATATTCGGGAAGCGGAATTGCAGGACACTTAGATGGCAGTTCAGCAACAGCACGATTTGATAGACCAGTTGGAATTGCAAGTGATAAAATGGGTAATATCTATGTTTGTGATTTTAATAAGCACTGCATTCGGAAGATCGATACTGCAGGAATTGTATCTACTATAGCAGGAAGCCCTGGATTAAGTGGATTCTCTAACGGCATAGGTAGTTCAGCAAGGTTTAACCAACCAGGAGGAATTTGTTTAGATTCTGTTGGAAATATATACGTCACCGACAATGGTAATCATCGAATCCGAAAAATTGACACTTCTTTCAATGTAACTTCTATAGCAGGAAATGGAGTTTCAGGTTTCATTAATGGAATAGGTGCTAATGCACGATTAAATACTCCGCGTGACCTCTGTATTGATGCTTCTAATGACTTTATATATTTTGTCGATCGAAACAGAGTAGTTAGAAGAATCAAATTAAGTAATTCAAATGTTACTACTTATGCGGGTTCAGGAGTTTCAGGTTACATTGATAGCACTGCTACTGAATCAAGATTCAAATTTACTGCCGGTGTTGCCATTGATCAAAAAGGTAACGTTTATGTTGCAGATAGAGATAATCATGCAATTAGAAAAATTGATACTTCGGGGAAGGTTTCAACTTTTTGTGGAAATGGACTATCTGGAAGCTCAGATGGGCAAGGTTTGTCAGCACGGTTTAATGGACCTCTTAATTTAAGTTTTGATAGTTATGGAAACCTCTATGTTGCTGATTTTAATAACGACCTTGTTAGAAAAATAGACACCAATGCGAATGTTTCTACTTTAGCAGGGGATGGTACAAATGGTTTTTTAAATGGCTCGGCTGATACTGCAAAATTTCGTGAGATATTTGGTATTGAAGTAGTTGATAGTAATACCATTTTTGTTACAGATGCATCAAATAGAAGAATAAGATTAATCGAACAAAAAATCTGCAAATCCATCTTTGATACCTTAAACATTAGTAGCTGCTCTTCCTACTCCTCTCCAAGCGGAAACTATTCTTGGACTCAATCAGGAACTTATTATGACACAATCAATATTAGAGTGAATTGTGATAGCCTTTTTACTATTAACTTAATCATTGATACAAATACAACAGTCTTTAGATATGATACTGCATGTGGCTCTTATCTTTCTCCTAGCGGCAAAACTTTTGCTACTAGTGGTTTATATTATGATACAATTGCAAACCATAGAGGATGTGATAGCCTAATGACGATTTTTTTGACTTTAGATACAGCAAGTTCATCGACAATAAACGTAACTGAGTGCAACAGTTACATCTCACCTAGCAATAAATTTTACAACCGCACTGGCACTTATCTGGATACCGTTTTAAATAACCAAGGTTGTGATAGCATTATTACTATTAATCTAATAATTGATACCATAACTAGTGGAGTAACACAAAATGGAAATATCCTAATAGCTAATCAAAATAATGTTCAATATCAATGGCTTGATTGCTCAAACAACTACTCAACACTTCAAAATGATACCAATCAATCTTTTTCAAGCTTTTATTCAGGGTCTTATGCTGTTGAAGTCGCAAATAGTTGTGTTGACACTTCAAATTGTTTTAGTCTAGTTATTGTAGGGATTGAAAATAGATCTAATCAGGATAATTTCAAAATAAGCCCCAACCCAACAAATGGGAATTTATTTATTGAATCAGCTAAAAAAATAGAATTAATCAACATTTACTCTTCAAAGGGAAAGTTAGTTGAACAATTTGTTAATCCGTCTTCTGAATTAGATATTTCGCATCTATCGAAAGGAATGTACTTTATCCAGTTAGTTGGAGAAAATTTTAATACGACTAATAAGATTATTTTAAAATAGCTTAAAAATTAAATCAGTTTTTTAAAGTATAACAACCGAATTTTTTATCATACTTAAATTTTGATTGTACATCTGAATGTTTATAGGCATTAATTGCATCAAATTGAGGCACTTTAATAATTTCTCGTTCTAACAGATGCTCTTCCACTAAAATTTGAATCCGATTATTTAAGTGAACAGTGTCTGAGAAATACTCCTGTTTGATAATGTTTTCATCATTGCTATAAATTTGATTATTTACAGCAATAAAATCAACACCCAATTTGGAACATTCCTCATTAAGCATATTGTTAAAATAGTCTACTATCTTATTTTGATCTTCTCTGATAGATGGCGCAACATTCAAAACCATTAACGATTCTGAAACATGCGCTTTAAGTACATTAATAAAATTACTATACCTTTTTATTGAAGCTTGAACTGAAGTTTTAAAGTCTTCTAGAATAAATTCTCTTTGATTTTCCCAAGGATACCATCCTAAGCCTAAGTAATATCTTGTATCTGGTTCCCCAAAGCAAAGAATGACCTTCTTTGGTTTTAAACTTTCACAAATTTTCACAACGCTAGCTTGAACTTTTTGAGCATTCTCAGAATTAATAAAATTATTTAGCTTGCCTGCACCTATAAATACAGGTAAAAAATTATTGTTCATTGAAAATGCTCTTGAGTGACTATCTCCAAAAACAATTATTTCATCTTCGACTTTAAGTTCTCCCTTTTTTATCGAAAAGAAAATTAACAGTTTATTTAAAATTCTTCTAAGTTTA
>CAYPJC010000114.1:0-6901 GCA_964410855.1 uncultured Flavobacteriales bacterium
TAAAATTGTCTTTTGATTGTCCATTAAAGGAGTTAATTCATTCGGAGTTAGCTTAATTCCCTTGAAGAAAGAAACAAAATTTGCATTGTTTGACAATTCTATTTCTCCAGATTTTGCTAAAATTTCCGTACCTAAATCATCATTCAAGCGAATCCTAAATTGTGCAGGATAAGACACCGTATCTATTCCACCTGTTGCATTGGGCTGATTGATAACTACATTTGAAGTTGGGTTTGGAATAAAAGTTTTAGAACCCAACGCTATTGGTAATGTTTTTACCGAATCACTTGAAAAATAATTCTCATCCTCATCTAAAACTTCATCTAAACGAAATGCATCAAAAGTTTGAGCAATAGAGGTATCTCCGTACCAGTTAGTATAAACGAGGCTTAATATAACTGAGTCAACCCAAAAAGTTTCATCATCATCTCCAAAAATTAAAAAATTTGATGCCAATAAGGGTTGCATATAAATGCTTGAGATTACCTTCCCAAAAGCTGAATCTCTATAAGTACCTACTAATCCTGTAGAAATTTGATCAGCAAGCACAGAGTCGCCCTTTACAGTGTTCGTATTTATCTTTATGCTATCCGTGAATAATGCAAATGATGTATTGTCAGCAAATCCTGGAGTTAATTGCCCATCCTCTTTACAACCCCCTATAAAAATGAACAAAAAAGAAGCGGAAAGGATTATAGCTTTCCGCATTTTTGAAAAATTAAAAAAGTATTTCATATAATCATTCGATCATTACTTCTTCTTGTAACAATATTTCATCATAAAAATTGTTGAATTCTTCAATATAATCTTCTCCTTGGTAATCTAAAACAGGGACATTGACATTCGCAGCTATGCCTGATGCTCCTTCTGAGCCAATTATCACGCCATCAGACCAAGATGCAGCTGCAGTGCATAAATTCTCATGCGTAGGATCAATGAAGCTATTAATGTCTTCTTCTGAAACGCCATCCATTATCGCCTTTTTTGCAAAGTTTTTATCTAAGCTACCTTCAAAGCAATCGTCATAAACAGATGTAACAACTTTTGACTTTTCAAATAATGGTTCATCCTTATATGACGTCTTTAAATATAATGGGATAAGACTTGTCATCCAACCATGGCAATGAATTAAATCAGGAGCCCAACCTAGCTTCTTGACGGTTTCTAATACCCCTCTGCAAAAGAAAATTGCTCTCTCATCATTATCATCAAAGAACTTGCCATCATTGTCTTTCAAAATGGCCTTTCGCTGAAAGTAATCTTCATTATCAATGAAATACACTTGCATCCTCGCTGGCTGAATAGATGCGACTTTTATAATTAAAGGATGATCATTGTCATCAATAATTAAATTCATTCCTGACAAACGAATTACTTCATGAAGCTGGTTCCTTCTTTCGTTTATACATCCAAACTTTGGCATGAAAGTTCTAATTTCTTTGCCTTTTTCTTGTATGTTTTGTGGTAAATTTCGCCCTATTTTAGAAAGGTGTGTTTCGGGAAGATAAGGAGTGATTTCTTGAGAAATGTAAAGGATTCTTTTCTTACTCATAAAGAGGAGATTAATTAATAAGCTCTACAAAATTACGGAAAAAATGAGGGAATATGCAAGCATTTTCCTAATTAGAATTTGTTTTAGCAAGTAATAATTCATACACAAACACTACATTTGATATCTTTTCAAGCTAAATGAAGCAATTTTCTAATTCCTCAGATATATCAAATTACTTATTAGAGCTTAAAAAGAAAGGATTGTCTATTGGCTTCGTTCCAACGATGGGCGCTTTGCACAAAGGTCATATTGCATTAATTGAGAAAGCAAAAAAGGAGAATCAAATTGTTATTTGCTCCATTTTTGTAAATCCTCTTCAATTTAATAGAGCAGCAGATCTTAAAAGTTACCCAAACCGCATAAAAGAAGATACAGAATTACTAGATCAAGCTGATTGTGATGTTTTATACTTGCCTACTAAAGAGGATATCTATCCAAATAAACCAAGCTTGACTTTTGATTTTGGAAGCATCGCTAAAAATATGGAAGCTGAGCATAGGCCAAATCACTTTGAAGGGGTTGCGGCCGTAATTAATAGGTTTCTAGAAATCTTACATCCTGATCAAGCATATTTTGGTGAAAAAGACTATCAGCAGCTCGCAATTATAAAATGGCTCGCAAAGAATAAAAATTTTAATACAAAAATTATAGGCTGTGAGACGGTTAGACACAACAATGGTTTAGCAATGAGTTCTCGAAATTTTTTACTTGAAGACTCAAAGTTTGAAACAGCCTCAAAAATTTATCAATGTCTATTATACTGTAAAGAAAATAAATTCAACTTTTCTCCTGCAGATCTTTCTAAAAAGTGCCTAAAGATTTTGGACCAAGATTTTGAACCTGAATACTTTATAATTGCAGATGAAAACTCGATGGAACCAATCAAAAACTGGGAAGACTCCAAATTCCCTCGAGCATTTGTTGCAGCCTACCTTTCGACCGTTCGACTAATCGATAATCTGTCATTAAATAACTAAATTCGTCTTTTAAATTATTTTTTTTGAAGTCGATATTTTCATTTTAAAAGTTGCCATACCTCTAGCTTTTGGCGTTTTCCTGATATGGTATGTGTTTAAAGATTTAAGCCCCCAAGAAAGAACTGAACTTTCTAATTCCTTTAGTAAAGCAAACTTTTTCTGGGTTTTCCTTTCCTTATGTTTTGGAATTCTAAGTCATATTAGCAGAGCAATAAGGTGGAAATACACCATACAACCATTGGGCAAAACTCCACGCTTTCTTAATAGTTTTTTTACAGTTATGATTGGGTATGCAGCTAATTATGCCTTGCCAAGATTAGGTGAAGTTACACGTCCTGGACTGTTAGCTAAATATGAAGGATTGCCCTTTAATAAACTATTTGGTACAATTGTCGCCGAAAGAGTGGCTGACTTGATTATTCTTGGTTTAATGATGGCAAGTATTGTTTTAATTGAATTTGATATGCTTAAAGATTTGTTAATGGGCTTCCTTGAGCAAGGATCAGGAAAATTCTCAACACAGAATTTATTAATCCTATTGCTGGTTGGAGTTATAGGTTTAGCGGTTTTCTTTTTAATAATGCTTTCCAAATCTTCGAATCCACTTTTTATTAAAATTCGCGAATTATTAAAAGGCATCTTAGAAGGTGTTCAATCGATTCAGAAAATGAAAAATAAAGGCTACTTCTTAATGCACACTGCTTTTATTTGGATTATGTATTTAGCTATGTTTTACGTCTGCTTTTTTAGTATTGAAGAAACGGCTAATGTGCCTTTTTCGGCTGTGCTTGCATCTTTTGTTACAGGAAGTTTAGCAATTGTCTTTGTTCAAGGTGGACTAGGAGTTTTTCCAATTGCAATTATGGAAACATTAATGTTGTATGGTATTTCAAAAACATCAGCCCTAGCTCTTGGTTGGATCTTATGGTCTTCTCAAACAATAATGGTAATCGTGATAGGGGTGTTAAGTATTCCGCTATTGCGTTATGTAAACCGAAACAAAAAAATTGAAAGCAATTGAAGTAATAAAAAATAAGATTGTCGATAAAGAACAACTAAAGTGGATTCTGAATCGATGGAAATTCAAAGGGGAAAAAGTTGTTTTTACAAACGGTTGTTTCGATATTCTTCATTTAGGTCATGTAGATTATTTATCCAAAGCCTCTGATTTAGGAACGAAGCTTATCGTGGGGGTGAATACGGATCAATCTGTCAAAAAATTAGGAAAAGGAGAAAACAGGCCAATTCAAGATGAAAATAGCAGAGCTAGCATTATAGCATCATTGCATTTTGTGTCAAAAGTGATACTCTTTGAAGAAGATACTCCTTTGGAAATCATTCAATTAATCAATCCTTCAGTTTTGGTAAAAGGAAGTGATTATACCATTGAGAACATTGTTGGCCATGAAGTCGTATTGGATAATGGCGGCGAAGTAAAAACGATCGACTTTCTCGAGGGTTACTCTACTTCAAAAATTGTAGAAAAAGCGAGAAAATAATATCTTACATAATTATTCAAAATACACCATGAAAAAGATTCTTTTATTTCTTTATTTACTAGGCTCTAGTTTCTTGTATGCACAAGGCTCAGATTCAGCAAAGTTTTATTTAAAGAAAGGCCAAGATTATTACAATTCCGAAAGTTTTGTGAAATCGATGAAAGCTTATGAAAAAGGTTTAGCTTTTTCGCCTAAAGACTATGATTTAACAATAGGTGTTGCTGACAGCAAGCATAAATTAGAGATGTTTACCAATGCCATTGAATGGTACAACAAGGCAGAAAATATTAATAAATCAGATGCCGAACTATACTTTAACAGAGGTGCAGCTTATGTTTTTATTGAAGAATACAAAAAAGCGATTAAGGACTTTGATAAATCAATTGAATTGAGACCTGATTTTCCAGATGTTTACTATTACCTAGGGTTTTCAAATGCTGAATTATCTAGATACAATGCAGCGGTAGAAGCTTACAATAAAGCAATTGAACTAAAGCCTGATTATGCAGCTGCATATTATAATAGAGGAGCAGCTAAAGCAGAGCTATCAAATTATGAAGCTGGAATGACGGATTTTGAAACCGCATTGAAGAAAGATCCAGATTTAGAAAATGGAAGAATTAATATTGCCTTAAGTAAGTTAGCACTAAAAAAATATCAAGAATCAATTGAAGGTTTTACTCAAGTTATAGCTCTACGAGATGACAATTTAGCCCGTGCTTATTACTATCGTGGGGAAGCATATTATGAGCTTAATAATAAAAAAGATGCGTGTTCCGATTGGATCAAATCTTCCAACCTAAACTATGATCTTGCTACAAAAAATGTAAGTGACTTTTGTGGCTCAGATGTTAAACCGCGAAAGCGTGATATTGATATAGTATTTTAAACTAATTCCCGATTTGGCCAAAATCAGAAAAGCTTTCTTTTGTCAAAATTGTGGCGCACAAGCCAGTAAATGGATAGGAAATTGTCCTTCTTGCAACGAATGGAATACCTACGTTGAAGAAATTATCCATAAAGACGAAAACAAGAGTGTTGGCTCTTCCAGAAAAATAAGTACGAAACCTATTGCAATTTCAGCGATTGAAAATACTGGTGAAATTCGATATCGGACTCCTGACGCTGAATTAAATCGTGTTTTAGGTGGCGGATTAGTGCCCGGTTCACTACAACTGTTTGGAGGAGAGCCTGGCATTGGTAAATCAACACTGCTTCTTCAATTAGCCTTAAAATGGAAGGGAATTAAATTCCTTTACATCTCAGGAGAGGAAAGTGAGCAGCAAATAAAAATGCGCGCAGAACGAATAGGCATCGAAAATCAAGAATGCTACTTGTATGCCGAAACCTCCATTCAAAATATACTGCAACAATTAGAGCAACAAGAAGCTGATGTTATAGTTATTGATAGTATCCAAACCTTACATTCTTCCTTAATTGAATCCTCAGCTGGGAGTATTTCTCAAATTCGGGAATGTGCCGGGCAATTAATGCGATTTGCTAAGGAATCGAATACTCCAGTATTTTTAATTGGCCACATTAATAAAGAAGGAAGCATAGCAGGCCCAAAAGTATTAGAGCATATGGTAGATGTGGTTTTGCAGTTTGAAGGAGATAGAAACCACATGTATCGATTGCTGCGGTCTTCAAAAAATAGATTCGGCCCAACCAACGAAATTGGTATTTACGAAATGTTAGGTACCGGATTACGAGAAGTGCCAAACCCTTCTGAAATATTACTTTCCAATAGAGATGAACAATTAAGTGGTTCTTCTATCGCTTCTAGTATGGAAGGGATGAGGCCCATGCTCATTGAAATTCAATCCTTAGTAAGCTCAGCGGCCTATGGAACACCTCAGCGATCTGCAACAGGATTCGACTTACGTCGTTTAAATATGCTTCTTGCAGTATTAGAAAAACGTTGTGGCTTTAGATTAGGAGTTAAAGATGTATTCTTAAATATAGCTGGTGGAATTAGGGTTGAAGATCCAGCCATTGACTTGGCAGTTGTTACATCAGTACTTTCATCCGCTGAAGATATTCCTGTTAATTCCAAGTATTGTTTCTCGGCAGAAGTAGGGTTGTCAGGCGAAATCAGACCTGTCAACAAAATTGATCAACGGATTCAAGAGGCTCAAAAACTAGGGTTTGAAAAAATGTTTATTTCAAAATATAATCTAAAAGGCTTGAATAATAAAGACTTTAGTATTGAAATAGTAGCCGTTAGTAAGATTGAAGAAGTATTTAACCATCTTTTTGGCTAATGGATATTTCAACTCCCCCAAAAGCACTTCAAAAGTTTTATTCCAAATTACATTGGAAAATTGAAACGGAACAAGCTAATATATACCTCACTTTTGATGATGGCCCAACTCCAAATGTTACGGAGAAAGTATTGGAGTTACTAGAATCGTTTAATGCAAAGGCTACCTTCTTCTGTATTGGCAAGAATGTGGTAGCAAATGGAGAATTATTTAAACAGATTCAATCTGGTGGTCATCAAATCGGCAATCATACTTATTCTCACCTAAATGGGTGGAAAACAAAATCTTCTGATTACATAGAAGATGTGATGCAGTGCAATAAAACCTTTGAATCAAAACTCTTCCGTCCACCTTATGGTAAAATAAAACCAAAGCAGATTAAATTGCTGAAGAAGGAATTTAAAATAATCATGTGGTCTGTTCTAAGTATGGATTTTGATGCTAATAAAACGAAGGAACAGTGCTGGGAGATTACATCAAAGCAATTAAAGCCAGGAGCTATTATAACCTTTCATGACAGCGTAAAAGCAGAAGAAAAGATGCTATTCACTTTGAGAAAAACTCTGGAATTGGGAAAAGAGAAAGACTGGTGTTTTACTTTAATCTCTT
>CAYPJC010000115.1:0-6831 GCA_964410855.1 uncultured Flavobacteriales bacterium
AATATCAAGCTTTCACCATTAGTGGTACTGCCTTATTTGATATACCGAGGGTATTGGAAAGAGTTTTTAACGACAGTAGGTTTTGTAGTATTTTTTATTTTCTTACCTGCTCTTTTTGTAGGATGGGATTATAATCAGGAATTACTTTTAGGTTGGTGGGCTAATATAAATCCTGTTAATAGCGAACATTTAATAGAGGCAGGTAAAAACCCACAATCTTTAGTAGGAACCATTCCTGTTTTCTTAACAGATTCTGTTGGGCAATTGCCTCAAAAGCGAAATTTTATAAACCTAAGCATTGAAAATGCGCAGTTGATAACCAATCTTTTCCGTCTTTTTTTTATAGCATTTACCTTGTATTTTTTGAAAGAACCCTTCAAGAGAGCTAAAAATAATCTGTATGAAATTCGAGGAATAGCTTATATAATGATGATTATTCCATTGATATTTCCTCACCAACAGAAGTATGCCTTTATTTTATTATTTCCGATGATTGCCTACCTGATTTATTATGTTATTGTGAGATTGAAAAACTCACCTACTTTAAACTTTAAGGTTTTTCTAGGGTTGTTAGTATTGATTTCTCTTAATTATACTCCTTTTATTGGTTCTGATTTATTAGGCAGATCGAATTATGATTTAATTCATCATTTTAGATTACTGGGAATTGAGACTATGCTATTGTGCTTTTTTGCTGCATACGCAGATCCAAAACATTTGAATCTTAATAGTAAAACAGTTTTAGAAAACTAATCTGAGTTGAATTGAAGTTCCTGTCTTGGGGAAATCTTGGTGAAAATCCAACCTGCAATCATGGCCAATAAAAAGGAAGGTGCCAAAACATCCAATTTTTCAAAATAGGGGCCTATTCCATCTATATTCTGAACAAAAAATTTGAAGATAGGAACCGAACAAAAACCTACTACCATTGATGCTATTGCCCCTTTTTCGGAATAAGCCTTCCAAAATAATGAAAGAATAATAACGGGACAAAAAGTTGCTGCTATTCCAGACCACCCAAAAATAACAAACCAAAAAACTGTTCTTCCAGGTGCTACAAGAGCAACAACGATAGCAACTCCTAAGGCAAATAGCGCAATTACTAAAGTTACTATTCGAGAAATACGACTCATTTTATCATCATCCAAGTCTGGTCGAATGATTTTTTGATAAAAGTCACGTGTTACAGCCGATGAGGCTAAGATTAATAAGGAATCTATCGTTGACATAATTGCAGAAAGTATAATTGCTATATAGATAGCAATTATTGTAAGCGGGAAAATCGACTCTATCAAAATCATCAAAGAATCTTCCCCATCGGATCCTAATATAGCTTCAGGGTCTTGACCTGCTTCAGTAAAAAGATAACGTGCTAGTAATCCAATGCTAACTGCAGCAGCATCTGTTAATAAGGTAAAAACGACTGCTACCCAACGGCCTTTATTTATTTCAGCTTCGTCTTTTATAGACATAAAGCGAACATAAATCTGAGGTGAGCCAAGAAAGCCTAGCCCAATCATTGCGAAACCTAAGATGGTGAATATCTTCATCCAGATATCATCTCCTCCCCCAAAAATGGAGGTTAAATCGGGGTTTATAGCATTTAAGCCACCAACTATATCTGCACCATTATCAATTGACCAATAGGCTACTATAGGCAGGGCTACTAAGCCCAAAAGCATCAATATTCCTTGAAAAAAGTCAGACCAAACAACAGCTACAAACCCACCGGTAAAAATATAGGCCAATACGATCAAGAACCCTGCAATAGCACCAACAAAATAATCAATGCCTAAAAATGATTCGAATGCTTTCCCAGTAACATCAATTTGCGCACTCACATAAATAATCACAAAAATGGAGAGGGCAGTTGCTGCGACTATCCTCAGCGTGTGCGAAGTAGCCTTGAAATGGCTATCTAAAAAGTCAGGAATAGTTATGGAATTGTATTTGTCACTAAGTCGTTTAAATTTTTTGGCCATAAAGAACCAGGAGATAAACACTCCAAGAAGCTCTCCTATCACAATCCAGTAAGCAGAAAAGCCTGCTAAAGCTCCCATAGCCGTCACTCCCAACAATAACCAACCAGACTCTCCAGTCGCTCGGGCTGAAAAGGCAACGGCCCAATAACCTAATTTTTTACCTCCTACATAAAAATCACTTAATCCTTTGATTCGCTTTGATGCAGCTATTCCGATTAGAAATAAAATGGCAAAATAAATTCCTAAAACTATAAGTTTAGTAAGCATTTTAAAGCTTTACAGTTTCTGATTCAACCAATTCTTCATAATGCTCATCAACATAACTTTCTAGTGTCTCAAAAAAGCCAATAATATCATTTGCTGTATTATCAGGATTAATAGTAACGAATCGAATAAACTCATTTCCCTGAAAGCTTCCAAAACCAACAACTAATTTGGCATCTTCGTATAACGCTGTGCATAATTTGGGGGCGGATATATTCTTATAGTTAAAGCAAATAGAGACGGACTCATCAAAGCTATATAAGGTGTAGTCTTTGTTTTTACGAATATAGTCTCTTGCTACATCGGCTAAATCAAATTGATGGTCAACCATTTTCTCCATTCCATTTGTGCCAATTGATTTCCAAAGCGTCCAAAATTTTAGTGCATCGTTTCTCCGACCGCATTGAAAAGATGTTTTTCCTAGATTATAATCATCACCATCTGTTTGATACAAATAAGAAGCATCAGTTGAAAAAGAATTGTCCAAGTATTTTTTGTGCTGGCTAATAAGAATGGAGCAAGTTAAAGGAGTTCCAAGCATCTTATGTGCATTTACTACAAAAGAGTCTGATAACTCGACAGCCTCTACAAGCTTTTTATATTTATTACTGAAGATAACGCCTCCGCAATAGGCCCCATCAACATGAAGCCATAAATTATATCTTTTGCAAATACTGCTGATTGACTTTATATCATCAAAAGCTCCCATAACAGTAGTGCCAGCAGTTGAATTTACAAAAAATGGGGCATAGCCTGCATCAATATCAAGGATAATTTGCCTTTCCAATTCTTCAGGCATAAGCTTCCCATACTGATCCGTTGAAATAAAACGAACTTGTTTTCTCCCAATACCAATTAATGACGCATTTTTCGCAATCGAGTAATGTGAATATTTTGAGGTATATACTGTCATTTTACCTTCAACACCGTTTTCAGTCAAATTTTCCTTGTTCGCATCCCTCGCCATTATCATAGCCATAAAGTTGCTCATGGAGCCACCTGAGGTTACGGTTCCATCAGAATTTTCGCCATAACCTATCAAATTGATAATGGATTTGATAATGGCTTTTTCAACCCCAACCATGGGGCCAGCTACTTTATAAGTGTACATGCTATTGTTCAGAAAAACGGCCATTAAATCTCCTAAAACAGCTTTACTTCTTCTACCTCCATAAAGCTGATTGAAAAATTTATTGCTTGCAGTTCTTGGGGTTTTTAGTACTATTTCCCGAAAAGAATTATAAAAATCTTCATCATTAAGGCCTTCATTTTCAAGCTTTAAGTCTAACTTTTCGAATAACTTTTTTGCCTCAACTGGCTGCACAACAGGCTCATTTTTTTCCGCTTCAACTAATCGATTTACTAACTCATTAAATTGCCTTAAATCTTGTTTATCCATTGGTGATATTTATTTCAGAAATGTTACAAAATAAGGAAATCCAAATTGATTCGAAGGGCTTTTTGCTTTTTTTTAGGGACTTCAAAATGAGTAACTTTGAGATAATGGCGAAAATTGAAATAGATTCAAAAATTATTACAATGCCTCAATTGTTAGATAACTTGAATAGATGCGAGGAGTCTGATTTTAAAAAAGTGGTGAATAGAATAGAAATTCCGCTTTCTGCCTACAAGCCTTATGTTTTCTGGAAAAAAAATTCATATACAAGAAATTGCATACATCGATCCGATGATTATGAACTGATTTTATTATGTTGGGATGCCAATGCAGAAACTCCAATTCACTGCCATAATAGTCAAGAATGTTGGGTTTTTATTTTAGAAGGGGAATTTCAAGAGATTAGATTTCATGATAAAAGCGACGGATTGCAGAAAGATAATGAGCTAGAGCTAATTCAAGAAGGGATTTCCTATATGAGTGATGATATGGGGTTTCATAAATTAATTAATTCTACGGCCGAAAGAGCAATGAGCTTGCACCTTTATAGGAATCCGATTGATGAATGCAATGTTTATGACTCTGATCTTAAGGTATTTGAAAAGAGGGCTTTAGAATACTTCTCATTTAAAGGAGAAGTAATTGCCGAAATAATCCAGCATTCCTCCTAATTTACTGAGCCAAAATAGCTTTTCGAGACGTTTTATATTCTTCTTCAGAAATCATCCCTGAGTCGAATAATTCTTTTAATTCAATTAACTTTTCTTCTTTATTTCCTGCTGATTTAGATGAATTAGTGGGTATTGAATGAGGTATTAAGTTTTGTTGGATATTGTTACAGAGGTTGTAATCCAATAGATAGCTGTAGTTTTTGTAATTTGATTTTGTAATTGATGGGTCAGCTTTGGTTGGTTTGAAATAGGCTCCTGTTGCAAAATCTGTGATAATTCCAAAAGGTATCGGTATGGGAACACCAGTTATTGCAAACGAAAAAAACAATAATGAGCTAGCGAATGTCCAACCTCTAAAACTTCTTGTTTTGAAATCAAATTGTTGGTCGGGACATCCTTCTTGGCGTACTTTAAAAGAAACTTTATTGGCGTCTCTTCTTAAAATTTTTAGAGATCCTGATCCAGTCCCAATTAGAATGCCTTTATAGTAAATTTTGGCTGATGGCTTATTTTCTACTTTAACAAATGCATTGTATTTACTTCCTCCAATAATAGTTGCGCAAGAGGATAGAAATAGACAAGTTGCTATAAAGAGAGCAAAATTAGTTTGTTTAAAAAAAGGCATATTAGTAGTTGAATGATTTCAAAACTAAGCAAAGGTTTAAAAAGAAAATTCCTCACCTGATGGCGAAGAATTTTCTTTTTCTAGTGGGCCCTGCTGGGCTCACCTCGGTTCGTGCCTCACTCGGCATAAACTTCTCGCCCAAAACTCTATAAAATGAAAATCTCCCAACCTAAAAAAGGCTGAGAGATTTTCATTTAGTGGGCCCTGCTGGGCTCACTTCGACTATTATTTCGTTTCACTCATAATGCTCAGTGTAAACTTCTCGCCTTGCAGGGCAAAAAAAAGACCCAATCTTTCGATTGAGTCTTTTTGTGGGCCCTGCTGGGCTCGAACCAGCGACCACCTGATTATGAGTCAGGTGCTCTAACCAACTGAGCTAAGGGCCCTGCTTTATTAAGCGTAGGCAAGATTACGAAATTTTTTAAGGGAATAAAAAAATGAAACTTTTAATTGATTCATTTCGTAATTTAGCGACATAAACTGCTGTTGATGAAGAAAATAGGACTCTTAATAATCTTTGCTTTTGTAAATTACTTTGCTTTTAGCGCTGACATTACTTGGACAAATGCCAATGGAACGGGAATTTGGAACGATGCAGCCAATTGGTCTGCAGGAATACCAACTTCTGCAGATCGCGCAATTTTTGATGGAACTTCAACCGCTAATTGTTTAATTGATATTTCTATCGATGTTAGAGGACTTACAATATTTGCAACTTATTCAGGTACAGTGACTCAAGGCATTGGTAATTCTATTATCATCAGAAACCAAGATTTTAGCATAGCTGGCGGGGATTTTTCTGGTGGAGATTCAGAAATTGATATGATTGATGGCGTAATTACCATAAGCGGAGGTTCTTTCTTAAGTACGTCGGATAATTTATTTTTTGATCAAAATTTTACTGTTTCAGGAACAGGCGTATTTAATCACAATAATGGGACATTAATATTTGATGACAGTCAAGGCAGAAACATTAATGTGCTTGAAAGAGATACCTTTTTTAATTTTATTATAAATCCTACAGGTCCGAATGATGCTTTAGTAATAGCTGCAGGCGATACTATTACTATTGTTAATAAACTTACTTTAAATGAAGGGCGGTTTTTAAATGGTGTTATAGAGTTAATGGACTCTCTAGAATTAAATGCTAATTATGATGATGGTAATTCGCAAATTTATTTCACAGGTTCTGAAAATGGACAAGTGTTAATAAATGCTGATGTAGGTTCTCATGCCTATTTTGTGAATAAGGAATCAACTTTTGATACTGTATTTGTAAAGAATAACGCTGGAACAATAATTGACTGGGGCACCATTGGAGACCGCCTTGCAGTGGTTCAAGGAACTTTATCTTTGGAAGAAGATGCTGACCTAGACTTCAATGAAATTGAAATTAGAACCAACGGTGTTTTTATTGCGAGCAACGATACAACAAAATTTTCGGGAGCTTGGGACAATCAAGGAGGTTTATTTAACGCTAATAGCAGTACTTGGGTTTGGGATAATGATGTCACTCGAAATTATCGTTCAACAGTTGTTGATACTTTTTACAACTTTACTTATAACCCAATTGGAGATCGGGAATTAAGATTACTTGTAGATGATTCTATTTATGTTGAAAATAAGCTAGAACTTTCTAATGGGAGAATTCAAACAGGTCATTTATTGGTCCACGATACGGCATATTTATATGCTACTTATGGTGATGCAACAGCAGATTTATGGTTTGTAGGAACCAAGCCATCTAATTTTATCATTGAAGCAGCATTGGGAAATTTTGATGTTTTTATAAGGAAAGACATGCCAACGGATACGGTTTATTTTCAACCTTTGACTGGGAGCAATTTAAATATAGGAGAAACAGATAGAGATTTGACTATCCAAGAAGGAGTT
>CAYPJC010000116.1:0-4873 GCA_964410855.1 uncultured Flavobacteriales bacterium
ACCCAGTTATCAGCCAAACCATCTCTAACATCATACATTTTAACCTCTTTAGAGTAGTTGATGTATTTAAAAAGACCCCCATTGTAAGTCCCAAACCAAAAATTATCTTTTTTATCTTGGAAGAGGGTAGTGATTTGAAAATAGGAAGGAACCCCATCAATTTTAAAAAATTCAAATTCATCTTCGCTATCGTTGTACCGTTTAATACCTACATCAGTAATAAAATAAACTTGATTTTGATTGCTCTTCATCATGGAGAAAACCCGGTCACTCAATCCTTTTTTTCCCCTGTATTGGATATATTGTATGTTAGCTAAAGTATCTGCGTGAGGGTTTTTGATTAAGAGCGCGCCATCTCCATATGTGCTTATCCATAGCCGGTCTTGATCGTCTTGTAAAATAGAAGTAACATCACCTTTTAATATTAGGCTATCTGAATGCCACTTCTCAGCTTTTCCATTTTCAATTCGGCTAATTCCACCACCAATATGTCCTAGCCAAATTCGACCGTCATTGGTTTGAATAATAGATTTCACTCCATTGTCAGCAAGTCCATCTTCTGTAGTGTAATTTATAAAATTATGACCATCAAACCTTGATACTCCTCCTGCTGTTCCTAGCCAAACATATCCATCTACATCTTGAATTATTGAATAAATGTTTGATTGGGCAAGTCCTTGCTGAACATTATAATTGTCGAAATAATAAACTTGGGAATTGGAAATAGAAGGAATAAGGAATAATGCAATTATAACTAAATGAGCTACGTAATTCTTTGCTTTTTCAGAAATCCTAATCATCCTAATTTAAAAATTCAGTTTATTTTCTAATAAAAAAGAATGTACCATTTTCGTCTTCTAGGCCTGCTATTTTTCCAAATTTAGGTCGTTGGCTGTTGTTCTTAGCAACTGCCTGAGTCACCTTTGATACAACTTTGTCGATAGTAATACATGCATCAGGGCTATTTGTGAGCGAGTTTGCAAATGTTTTCGTGAATTGAGAATTATCTGTTGCTAATTCATATCCTGCCGAAGAAAAAACTTGTGAAGATTTAAATTTTGTGGCTGCCCAATCGTCACATCTTCTTTCAGTAGCAGTTGATCTCATTGCTTGATAAAATGAAGGTCCAGATTCACAAGCATCAGTTATAACAAGCGCGTGTGTTACATAGCTCGTGTAAGATTGCATAAAGGCTTTTAGCGAATTTATATTAAAGTAAGTAAATTCATCATCCCTCTTAGCATTTACTGGGATCCAATAGCCGGATTCATTTATAAATTTACCATGTCCTGCATACCAAACCAAAATTGAATTTACTCGATTACTTCGGATTAAATCTCTTAATTCAATAGAAAAGAACCGTTCTAAATCGTTTTTTTTTCATGTTCTTTTTATGGATAATGTTATTGATTTCGTAATTCGCAAAAGCACTTTTCATCAAGCTAACATCTTTTTTTGGACCGTCGAGGCTTGCAAACGATTCATAATCTGAATTTTCAATAAAAACAACCCATGTTTTGCCCATGGGATTATCTGCTCCAATTTTTGCGCCTTCCCGGTTTATAGTGAACGTTTTCTCAGAAGTATTTCCATAAATATCTTCTGCTTTTACTACAATTTTATTTTTATTGGCAACATTAATCGTTGCAGAAAATGTTGGGTTTGTGCTCTCATAAATGTAACTAGCAGTGGCTCCTTCTATAAAAATTGATTGAATAAGACTCTTGTCTGTAATTTTACCTTCAATGTACAAATTGGGATCTTCAGAATCTAAATATATCTCGCCATTGTCAGAGGCATATGGCGCTATAAGGGCAATAGATGGTGGATTGTTTTCTGTCTTTTTTATTTCATAATCCACAGCTATTTTATTGCCATATACATCTGCAACTTCAAGTGTAAACTTCTTAGCTATTGTATTGAGTTCTGTCTTAAAACTTGGATTAATTTTTTCTTTGTCGTGTTTTAAGGTGAATCCATTTACTTTAATATAATCAATTGCACTTACGTCAATCACTTGACCTTCTAGTATAAAATTTTCAACTCCCTCAGAAACTTCAACGGCATTTCCTTCACTGGAATTTGGTGAGATAATTTTGACTTTAGGTGCAAGCTCTTCACGATTGAGTTCATATAATCTAACTTTGGTGTCTTCCAACATCTTTTTTGCATTATCGTCATATGGAGATAACCGCCTTAGGGATTCATAATCTTTAATGGCATTGCCATAATTTGCTATAGATTCATAGGAAGATGCTCTTTGAAAATAAGCTTTATGATTATTTTCATCAATCATCAAGCCTTGGGTAAAATCATTTATTGCATTTTGATGTTGACTAAGTTTTTGGTAATAAATACCTCTTTGAAAGTACGCTTGCTCATACTTAGAGTTTAAGGCAAGAATTTTAGACAAGTCATTTATTGCATTTGGAAAATCTTTTTTCAAGAAAAAAACTTTACTGCGAACAAAATAGGCAGATTCATTTTCTTCGTTTTTCTCAATTGCTTTATTACTAGCTTCTAATGCTTCATCTAGTTTATCTCTTTTTATTCTCACCTCTGCAAGTGCAATGTATGCTGATTCGCCTTTTAATTCAAAGTGAATAGCTCTAGTAAAGTCATACTCGGCTGTTTCGTAATCTTTTAAACTGTCAGAAACAACACCGTGATTGTAATAATTTAACGCATTTTTTTGAAGACTAATTGCTCGATTGCAATCTGCTAAAGCTGCTTGGTATTTTCCGATTTTCACCAATGCAATGCTTCTGATTTGAATGGCTGCCATCAACTTCTTATCCAATTCAATTGCTTTATTTAAAGGGTCAATCGATTCTTCATATTTACCCAAATCAAAGTATATCCTCCCTAAGTTAAAAGGAAATTCACTTTCTTTAGGCTCAATGGCTGTTAGTCTATTATAATCTAATGCCGCATTGGGTAAATCTCCTAAAGCTTCATAGGATATAGCTCTTGCTACATAAGCATCTGTATAATCTGATTCTAGCTCTATGGCTTTGGTGAATTGTTTAATGGCATCTGTATGATTTTCTGTTTCAACAAAATCTTCGCCAGTTTTAAAGAAGCTCTTTGCTTTTTGAGCAAAACTTTGACTAGAGATGGCTAGAAATATGCTAATTAATAGCAAATTCGAGATAAATCTTTTGTAAATCATGTTTAATAATTTAGTAAAAGAATAAGGCTTTGGATGAAGCATATTCTTTAATTGTATACGACTCAAATGTAAGAAAGTTTAGTCCTAGTTTGAGGTCATTCTATGGGCTTAGAAGCACTTATATATGAGCTTATTGAAGAGGATAAAGTTGTTGGGAGTGTAATTGCTCTTGAGCTATTAAGAAGAGTTAGTTTGTTGGTGAATTTAATATTCTAACTTAAACGCATTCCCTTTTACTGAAATCAGCAAATGACCTTCTTTGTTTTCTTTAAGAATTCTGTTTTGGCTTTCGGTTAATTCAAATACTTCATTCATTTTTCTAACGGCACCAGCAGGGACTTGATTTTTTAAAAAGAGTTTCATTAATTCATCTCTTTTATAATGGACTATTTTATTGGCTAATATTTCTTCTAGTATTTTTCTATTTTCAATTCTTGATTGCTTGTCTTTAAATCTCGAATCCATTGGAATTTCCCTCAGACTTAGTGATAAGCAAAGGTTTTTAAACTGTTTATTACTTCCAATGGCTAAAACAACTTTTTTTTGATCTGTGCAATTAAACATTTCGCCATAAGGAGCAATGTTGGGGTGCAAGGTACCCATCGGCTTTGGGATGTGTTTTGCCATTAGCCAGTTCGTTGCTTGATTAGCTAGTGAAGCTATCGCAGAGTCAAATAAGGAGACACTCACTTTCATCCCAATCTGCGTTTCGTTTCTCTTTAAAAGGGCAATCAGAATACCTTCTTTTAATTGATGAGCGGCCAAAAGATCAATGAAAGCGACTGGCATTTTGCATAATTCACCTGCAATTGTTCCATTCATCGCTAAAAAACCCGTTTCTGCTTGCAGCACAATATCATAAGCCAAGCGATTTGAATTTCCGAAACCAGTTATTTCACCATAAATTAAGCGAGAATTTATTTTTTGAAGTGAATCGTAATCCAAACCAAATTTTTGAGCATCACCCGGTTTGAAATTACAGATAACGACATCTGCATTTTTTATTATCGAGATAACTTGGCTAAAATCTTTTTGATCCTTAAGATTTAATAAAAGACTCTTTTTGCCATAGTTTACGCTACTATAGTAGGCAGAGAAGGGATGTTTGGGGTCTTCAGAAGCAAGCTTCCAAGAGCGAGTGACATCTCCACCATTTAATTTATTTTCAATCTTGGTTACTTCAGCTCCCAGCTCAACAAAAAACTGTCCAACAGATGGCCCTGCTAAAACACTTGCTAACTCTACAACTTTTAAATTTTCTAACAATTTTATTTTCTTGCTTTAATTATTCCATAAGACCACAGTCCTTGATTCAATGAGCTTAATAAATGATAGCACATTTTTGTATTTGCTTCTTGGATGGGTGAAAATCGCTTTCCAATTATTCGATGGAAGAAATTATAGCTTATAGCCAAATAATAAAACCGCCTAAGTCTCTTTATAGATGGCTTTATCATGCTTGTATAATCTTCACAGTTAAAAGTTTTAAAACCGACTTCTTCAAGGTTTTTAAGGTACTGCTTTTTTGTATCTAAAGAGTTTACTTGACATCCTTGAAAAGCATTGGTATATAATGATTGGTATTCTTTTTTTGAGAGTGTATCTTTAGCTTGAAGGTTTTCTGCTAAAACTAATAAGCCATTCTTTTTCAAAACACGCTTTGCTTCTTTTATAAAACTAATTTTAGGTTCAGCATAACAA
>CAYPJC010000116.1:4889-6776 GCA_964410855.1 uncultured Flavobacteriales bacterium
TACTACATCAAAAAATGAATCTTTGAATGTCGTTTGTATGTAATCCATGGTTTTAAATTCTACTAGATGCTCTACTCCATGAGTTAGTGCATTTCCTCTAGCTTTCTTTATTTGCTGCTCAGTAATGCTAATTCCAACTACTTTACAGTTGTATTTCTGAGCCAAAAATATTGCAGTTCCACCTACACCACATCCCGCATCTAAAACTATAGAGCTAGAATTTATTTCAGCTTTTTTTTAGACTAAGTCATTTAAGTTATTTAATGCCTCAGACAAATTGCGTGTTTTACTATCCCACAAGCCTAAATTTAATTGCATATTTTTATCCAAGCCCCAAGCATCTTTGTATGCATTATTGCATAGCTCATAATAGCGTATAATTGAATTTTTTTTTGATATTTTGATATTGGACACTTTTAAAATAAATATGCTAGATTGAATAATTGGAATTACTATTGCAAACTTAACTATTGATAGAAATTAGAAACCAAACTATGAAAAGAATTATCGTTATTTTATTATGCTTCCTAGTATTTACAGCTTGTAAATCAAAAAAGCCTGCGACAACGGCATCAGCTAATAATATTGAAGAAGCAATTCAACAAACTGGTGAAGAAGTTGGTTATAATAAAAGTCAAACTTCAAAAGATTCTATTTTCGTTCAAATTCAGCGGACACCATGCTTTGGAAGATGTGGAATTTATACAGCAACAATATATAATGATGGCAAAGTCCGTTATATTGGAGAGAAATGGGTAGAGAAAGAAGGTGTTTACGAAGGAAAAGTAAGTCAAGATGTTATGAATAAGATTCTAAGCTATGCCAACGATATAAAATATTTTGAAATGGATTCAGAATATGACAATAAAAGTGTGACAGACTTACCATCAACTATTACATGGGTAAGAAATAATGAATCTTTAAAGACGGTTGCAAATCGTTATGGTGGCCCAAAAGAGTTAAGTGATTTTGAAAAATACCTCGATACTTTATTTAATTCAATGGATTTAGAAAAAGTAAGTGATAAATAAGTTGATTTATTAAATGAGTGTACTCAAAGTTGGAGACCAAATACCTAGTTTTTGCTTAACCAGCCAAGACAATACGGAAGTCTGCGTTAAACCTTCAGATCAGCAGAAAAGGGTGATCTATTTCTACCCGAAAAATAACACTCGAAAATGTACAGAACAAGCCTGTGCTTTTAGAGATTGGCAAGATACTTTTCTGGAAAATGGATACTTAGTTATTGGGATAAGCAGTGACTCAGTTAAGTCTCACATTAAATTTACGGAGAAGTATCATTTAAACTTTACCCTTTTAAGCGATAGAAATAGAAAAGTTAGATCCATATTTGGTGCAAACTCCTTTTTTGGATTAATTCCTTCACGGAAAACTTTTTTAGTTAATGAAGCTGGAAACATTACTTTTATTCATGATGCTTTACTTGAAGGAGAAGAACATGCTCAGAATGTCATAAATCAAATTAAGTAGTTCAATTTAAAAAATAAAATAATGAAAAAACTCAGCTATCTAGTAATGCCTCTTATCATCACTCTTTTTGCTTGCAATATGTCTAACAAAGAAGACAAAACTTCTACCGAAGAATTTTCTGACTTAGCTAAAGAAGACGGATTTGCAGAGAAGCATGCCGAACCTCAAAAAATAGTCTCGGAAAATTTGGGTGAAATGACAACATTTACTATAGAAGGCGAGGAGGGTGCTAATGTTTATCAAATAAAAAATGAGACTCCAACCAATAAATATCTATTTGTTATTCATGAATGGTGGGGTTTAAATGAGCATATTAAAATGGAAGCCGACAAATGGTATACCGATCTTGGAAATGTGAATGTGATGGCTTTAGATCTTTATGATGGCAATGTTGCT
>CAYPJC010000117.1:0-6712 GCA_964410855.1 uncultured Flavobacteriales bacterium
AAAGAATCTTCTGAATTTTATGATTCCCAAAAGAAGAATCATAAAATGAATTTTGATTTTGTTTATTATGACCCTTTGAAATTGACGAAAGATGGTTTCAAGTACTATATCTTTTCAAGGTCACTGACGAATAAAGAGGACAAGCTTCTGGAGGTGAGAGATATTAAATATATAGCCACTGGCAGATACTCAGCAGGTTTAGGTCGTTCAGAGTCAAATGTTTCGGATCAATTTGCTGATGTCAAACTAGTGCACTTGAAGAATAATAATTTAAAAACCTATTGTCTTTTCACGAGTAGTAAATCTTTTAAAAAAATAAGCAAAAAAAGAGAAGAGGCATTGAAAAACGGAATATTATTAACTGCTAATGACGATTTGGTTAATGGAAAAATATCCGACTGTAAAGGAGAAAAATTTGGAATGGAATTCAGGCTAAAAGGAGACTGGGTAGATCATTTGGCGCATCCCAATAAATGGTCGTTCAGGGTTATTATGGATAATGGGGAAACTTTTTTGGGAATGCGGAAGTTCTCCTTCCAGCACCCTAAATCCAGAAATTATTTATGGGAATGGTTATTTCATAGAGTAATTAAAAAAGAAGGGGTAATTGGATTAAGATATGATTTTTGCAACATTGAGATAAGCATTCAAGGGAAAGATACATTAGAAACAGAATCCTTAGGAATAATGGCTATGGAAGAATCATTTGACAAAATTCTGATTGAGAATAATAAGATGAGAGAAGGGGTGATTATCGCATTTGATGAATCTACCCTATGGAATAAAAGAGAAAAACAGAATCGTTTTGGAATTGTCAGAAATGATGGTGAAAAATTCTTAGAGAATGCTCCAATAAAGGTTTTTAATCAAAACAAAGTTTTATCAGACCCAAAACTTTCAAAACAATTTGCTATTGCAAAAGGCTTACTTGACGGGTTAAGGAAAGAGAAATATAAAGTCTCAGAGGTATTTGATTTAGACAAACTAACCACATTTACGGCTCTTTCAAATTTGTTTGGAGGGAATCATGGACTGGTTATACATAACATTCGGATATATTATAATCCAATTACTAATAAGCTAGAACCAATCGCTTTCGATGCTCTCCCAGGAGAGCGACAAACCGAGATTGTTCATTATCCGTTTGCTTCAAATGATGAGGAGTACAAGAAATTACTATTAGAGAAATTGCGGGCTTTTAGTGATGAAAATTTTGTAAAATCTTTGTTACAAGAAAATGCAAATGAGCTTGAAGAACTTATACTTAGCCTTGGCTCTGAATTTAAGGGACTCAATTTTGAACCAGAGGTGCTTTCCTACAATAGTAACTTTATTAAGACTGAGATCAACCCTGCGGATTTAATTACAGCAAGCTTGGTAGAAAAGAAGGCAAATTTGCTAATTCTACAAGTAGATAATTTAACTGACTTTGATATTAAACTAAAAGGCTTGAATCATATTGATGGGAAAAGGCTTGATTTGGGAATGGATACAAGCCTTCTATTGGCAAATCAAAAAAGAGTAGTCAAAATTGATTTAAATCCTTACTTCGTTAATGCATTTGTTTCTAAAAAGAACAAGAATGGGGTATTTCGCTTTCCAAAAGATGTTGAGAAACTTATTTTAAATCATGAGATTGTAGGAGTAAGTTATAATAGAAAAACTCAGATTATTCCTTATATCAGCAGTTCTAAACCAGAAGATAGCATGTTAGTTTATCAAGAGATGTTTAAATCGAATATTCATGAATTTGAATTTGTAAAAATCAAATCAGACTCTATCGTTTTTGCGGCTGGAAAGTATTCGATTAATAAATCAATTGTTATTCCTAATGGCACTAGGTTATTTGTTGAAAAGGGCTTTGAATTGAACCTTTTGAATAATGCGTCTTTATTGTGTTTTTCATCTGTAAATTTTAATGGGACAAAGAACGAGCCAATAAAATTTTATTCTAGCGATAGCACTGGGGGGGGGATATTTATTACAAATGCAAAAGAAGAATCTAAACTAAACTACTGTTACTTCAGTAATTTATCTAACCCAATGGTGAATGGCTGGGCACTTTCAGGGGCTGTTAATTTTCATGAATCAGACGTAATTATTTCAAACTCTTTTTTTACCAATAATAGGTGTGAGGACTACCTCAATATAATTCGTTCTGAGTTTACATTAAGTAATTCAACAATCAAGAATAGCTTATCGGATGCCTTTGATGGGGATTTTGTAACTGGAGAAATTCTAAATTGCGATTTTATTAATTGTGGAAATGATGGGATCGATATTTCAGGCTCACAGCTTAAGCTTAAAGAGATACTAGTTGATACACCATCCGATAAAGCCATAAGCGCAGGAGAGGCGAGTATTATAACGGGGAGTGATATCAAAATTAGGTCTGGAGAAATTGGTATTGTCTGCAAGGATCTTTCTGTTATTGAGTTGTCTAACATTGAAGTAATTGACACGAGGCTGGTTGCGGCTGTTTTTCAAAAAAAGCCGGAATATGGAGCCGCAAAAATTTATTTAGAAAATATTTCATTTGCTAATAATGAACAAGATTATCTAATTGAAAAAGGATCTACTTTAACAATAGACAAGATGACTATACCAACAAATAGTGATAATGTAAATGACCAAATGTACGGACGAGAATATGGTAAAAGTTCAAAATAAAATTCCTGTTTCTGAGTCACTACTTAACAATTATCGTTTTGAAAGAAAATTCGTTTTTGATAATCACGATTTAGAGGATGTAATTAATTCTAATGTTTACAATAGCTCTTTCTTTTTCAAAGAAGTCTATGAAAGAAGAACGGTTAATAATATTTATCTTGATGATGGGAATCATTCATTTTATAAAATGAACGTATCAGGAGTAGGATTAAGGAGTAAATACAGATTGAGATGGTATAACGATAACTTTAATTTGATTGCCAATTCTACCCTAGAAATAAAGAAAAAATTGGGAGAGGTCGGGGATAAATTGCTGTATAAGCTACCACATCTACAAATGGATATTACTACCAAATCTGTTGATGAAGTTTACAATACCATTCTTTCGCACATAACAGATAAGAAGCTGTTATCTGATACTCATAGTTTATTTCCTCTATTATACAGCAACTATGAAAGGCGTTATTTTTTATCTGCAGATGAAAAATTCAGAATAACACTCGATTATAACATGAAATTTTATAATCCAAATGTTGATCGACACATGTTAACGGAGGTGGGAATTGATGACATCGTTCTAGAACTTAAATATGATACTAAAGATGATTTTAAAGGAAGAAATCTTTCTCAATCACTAGAACAAAGGTTATCAAAGAACTCTAAATATGTTAGAGGGTATGATTTACTTTATTGACATCAATGACTTTATTTCGATGATTGAAGTTATTCTCTATTGAGATGAAGGGATAAATAAACCTCCAAGGTCTACCAGACCTTGGAGGTTTATTTATATACAAAGTTTTATTTCGGCAATCGCTCAATAGGATAAATCTTGAAAATGAATTTCTATAACTCAAATTTAATTCCTTGAGCTAAAGGCAAATCAGTGCCATAATTTATAGTATTTGTTTGGCGTCTCATATAGACTTTCCAAGCATCTGAACCAGACTCTCTTCCGCCACCAGTTTCTTTTTCACCGCCGAAAGCACCACCGATTTCGGCACCAGAGGTGCCAATATTAATATTGGCAATACCGCAATCAGACCCTTCAGTCGAAAGGAATAGCTCCATCTCTCTCATATTCGTTGTCATCATTGCTGATGAGAGACCCTGAACAACGCCATTCTGAAGAGCAATTGCTTCATCTAGATCAGAATATTTCATAATATATAAAATTGGAGCAAATGTTTCATGCTGAACAATTTCCCATTCGTTTTGCACCTCTGCAATAGCTGGTTTAACGTAGCATCCAGATTCATAATCTCCTCCTGATAGAACGCCACCTTCAACTATAATATTTCCTCCAGAATTTTTTATTTCTTCTAATGCTTTTTCATAAGAAGCTACAGCATCTTTATCTATTAGCGGTCCAACATGATTATTTTCATCTAATGGATTTCCAATTCTAATTTGCTTGTAAGCGCTTACTAAGTTTTCTTTTACTTTATCATAAATACTCTCATGAATAATAAGTCTTCTAGTTGAGGTACATCTTTGACCACAAGTCCCAACTGCTCCAAAAACCAATGCCGGAATAGACATTTTTAAGTCAGTAGATTCAGTCAGAATAACAGCATTATTACCTCCAAGTTCTAGCAACGATCGACCTAATCTTTTTGCTACAGCTTGTGCAACAATTTTTCCCATTCGAATAGAACCTGTTGCAGAAATTAATGGAACTCGTTTGTCATTAGTTAACAATTCTCCAATCTTGTAATCTCCATTTATTAAACAACTTACCCCTTCAGGTACATTATTTTTTTCAAAAACTTCATTGATTAAATTTTGACAAGCAACACCGCATAAAGGTGCTTTTTCAGATGGTTTCCAAACACAAACGTCTCCGCAAATCCATGCTAAGGCAGTATTCCAACACCATACTGCTACAGGAAAGTTAAAAGCAGAAATAATTCCAACAATACCTAAAGGGTGATATTGCTCATACATTCTGTGGTTAGGTCTCTCAGAATGCATGGTTAAACCGTGTAATTGTCTTGAAAGGCCGACAGCAAAATCGCAGATATCAATCATTTCTTGAACTTCGCCAAGCCCTTCTTGGTAAGACTTGCCCATTTCATAAGAAACTAAAGTCCCTAATGCAGCTTTGTTTTCTCTTAGCTTTTCTCCGAATTGTCTGACGATTTCACCTCGTTGAGGCGCAGGGACTTTTCTCCATTTTATAAATGCCTTTTCTGCTTCATTTATAACTTTATTGAAATCATCGTTTGAAGTAGATGAAACCTTTCCAATTAATTTGCCATCAACTGGAGAGTATGATTCTACGGCATTATTATTAGAGCCAAACCAATTAGAACCCGTTGAGGTACCTAAAGAATTTTCATCAATACCTAATTGATTAAGTACGGAGCTTATTTCTAACATAAAGTCTTTTTTCGTGAAATCCAAAGTTAATAGTTTAAGCCTTAGAATTATTCAAACATTTCCCGACAATGGAATAAAATTTTGGACAATCGAAGAGTTATATAATTTATTGGCAACCAAGGCCTATTATTTTCGTAAATAACTTTAGAAAGAAAAAGAAATGTATTTATTTCGTCGATAATATTTGGAGTTTTATCGTTAAAAAGTTAAGGTATATACTAAAGGTTTTGTTTTCAAAACCCCTATACAAAAGGGGGTTCCTTTGTTTTACTTAATTTTTTATCCAAAAGTTGCAAACTAATAAACAATTGACTCTTTAAACAAAAGTTTTTCGAAATGATGATAGAAAGAGAAAAATTGTTTATTTGTAAAAATATCATAAGTAAAATGGCGGGTTTCCACAACACTGTTTTGTTAATTTCATTACTTTTTACGACAGTGCTATCTGCCCAAGTAACAATTACAATTACTGAGCAGACAAATAATATTTGTTTTGGAGCTTCAGATGGGCAACTAATAGCAACATCAGCAACCGGTTCTGCTAATTACACCTATAATTGGTCTAATGCAGCATCCACTGTAAACACTCCTAATTTAATGGATACCATTAGTGGTTTAGTAGCTGGAACTTACACGGTTACAGTAACTGACGCCCTCCTTAATACAGCAACAGCAACTGCAACTATTACTTCTCCTGCTTCTGCGATAACAATAGTTGGAAGTGGTTTGGGTCTTTTTTCTCCAACTTGCTATGGAGATTCGAACGGAACAGCTAATGTCTCCGCTTTTGGAGGAACGCCACCATTAACTTATTTATGGAACACCGCGGCAACATTTAGTTTTATTACACCAATCCCGGCTGGCGCATACACCGTTACTGTTACAGATAATATTGGCTGTTCAGTAGTTGTTCCTGGTACATTAACAGAACCTGATTCATTAGAGATCTCAGCTTTAACTACCACAAACGCAACTTGTTTTGTTTCAACAGATGGTTTAATTACAACTACTAGGCTTGGAGGTAACACGACTTTCAATTATGTTTGGAGCAATACTGCAACTTCTGTAAATTTAAATTTAGTTGGTGCAGGCACTTATTCTGTTACGGTTACAGATAATAGAGGTTGTTCAGACACAGCATCATCGGTTATCACTTCTCCTACAGCATTAGTTCCAAGCATTAATATAGATAGCAATGCTAGTTGCACTGGTTTTAGCAATGCTGGACTCACGGCTAGTGCAAGCGGTAGTGTCCCTGGCTACAACTACTTGTGGAGTAATGCAGATGTAACAGCAAGTATTACGAACATTGCTTCAGGAACATATACGGTTACAATTACAGATCTTGCAGGGTGTACAGCAGTAGATAATGAAACGGTTACACAACCCCCTGTTTTAACTGTTACATCAGTAGTAGATAATAATGTAAATTGTAATGCAGGAACAAATGGTCAAGGTACTGCCTCTACAATTGGAGGTACTTTACCTTACACTTATATTTGGAGTAATTCAGCTACAATTGCAGTAAATTCGGGACTTTCAGCTGCAACATATACTGTTACAGTAACTGATATGAATGGCTGTAATGATACAGATAATATTATTATTACCGAACCTGCAGTTGTAGGAGCAAGCATTAGCAGTCAGACGAACCTATTAT
>CAYPJC010000118.1:0-341 GCA_964410855.1 uncultured Flavobacteriales bacterium
GATGAGGTAATTGCGAAATTGCCTGAAGGAAAAGAAGCTAGAGAGGCGGATTTAGAAAACCGATTGACAGATTTAAATCAGGTGTTTCCTAAATTGGATAAAGTGTATTCGAAAGAGTTGGTGCTTAGTTTAAAGTCTTTTGCACGTCATGTCTTTAAAACAAATGCAGGATATCTGGAGTTTTTTGTTTTACCAATTTTTCTAAATAAACTTGATTTTGAAACTTTTAATCCTAAAATAGGGGAATAGCTTGAAAGAACTCTTTTTAATAAGACATGCAAAATCAAGTTGGGAGAATGCAAGCTTAAGTGATTTTGAAAGGCCTTTAAATTCAAGAGGAA
>CAYPJC010000118.1:353-6641 GCA_964410855.1 uncultured Flavobacteriales bacterium
GCTCATGGGTGAGGTGCTTGCAAATCATGGAATTGTTCCTGATTTAATAATCAGCAGCCCAGCTGTTCGAGCGTTTTCAACTGCGACAATAATAGCAGAACGATTAGGTTACGAGATTAATGCGATTGAAAAGAATAAGGAACTATATGAAGCCTCTATTACTTCGGTTTTACAAGTAATTAATGCTCTTAGCGATAAATTTGATCGAGTTTTTCTTTTTGGCCATAACCCAACTTTAACAACATTAGTTGAGAAGTTAGGTGGTCGTCAAATTGGAAATTTACCGACTTGTGGAGTAGTGGGTATTCGTTTTGAGTTAAGCAGTTGGGAAATGATCATAGAGGGGATTGGGAGTCAGTTTTTTTATGACTACCCTAAACAACACAAATAAGATCTCTTAAACTTCAACAGTCCAACCAAATGTGTCTTCTATTTCACCTTTTTTAATACCTTTAAGGAATGATTTAGCTTTATTGGAAAACTTCCAATTTTCATGATTGCTTAGACTGTAATCAATTCCTTGAAATCCAATTTTCTTTATGGGTGCAATTGTCGCAGCAGTTCCCACTCCGAAAGCTTCTTCAATTTCACCTGATTTAATCCCATCAATTAACTCGCTAACCTCAATTCTTCTTTCTTCAACTACCATACCCCAACTTCTTGCTAATTCTAATATGCTTGCACGTGTAATTCCTGGAAGTATGGTTCCTCCTAAAGAGGGGGTAATAAGTTTTCCGTTTTTTACAAGCATCAAGTTCATAGTTCCTGATTCTTCAATGTATTTATGTTCCTTAGCGTCGGTCCATATTAGTTGGTCATACCCAGATTTTTTTCCAAGCTGAGCAGGATATAATGAGGCAGCATAATTTGCTGCAGCTTTAGCAGCGCCAATCCCTCCTTCTATAGCTCGCGAATATTCAGTTTCAATTTTAACACTTACCGCGCCAGAGTAATAATTTGAAGTTGGTGATGTTATGATTATGAATTTGTAACGATCGCTTGGCTTAACACCCAAGAATTCATCATCGGCTATTAGAAATGGTCGGATATATAAAGATTGTCCATCACCTTCTGGTATCCAATCTTTATCTAATTTGATTAATTCTTTTAATCCATCTATGAAATAAGATTCAGGAACTTTAGCCATGCACATGCGCTCAGCAGAGCGATTAAACCGAAGAAAGTTTTGATCGGGTCGAAAAAGTAGAATTCTGCCATCTTTTGTTTTGTGAGCTTTTAAGCCTTCAAAAATCGCCTGTCCGTAGTGAAAAACACAACCAGCAGGAGAAAGCAATAGATCTTGATAAGGGAGAATTGTTGCTTGCCCCCATTTACCATTAATGCACTCAGCTACAAGCATATGGTCTGAAAAATCTTTTCCAAATCGAAGCTTGTTAAAGTCAACCTCAGCTAATTTTGAATTAGCTATTTTTTCTATTTTAAAGTTGGCTTGAGTTTCGTTCATGTTCTTTCTTTATTTACAGTAAAGTTAACGATTAGAGATTTGTGAACTGAATATAAATCACAAGATTATATATTTTAAAAAAACAAACTTAAATTTGATACTCAACAGAATATTTGCTTTTATTGTTCAATATTAATGCAAGATAAGTTTATGAAAAGTGGGTCTAATAAAGAAGAAAGCGAAAGAGTTTTCGAAAACCCTATTCTTCACTTATTGAGTAAAAATCATATTTCAGTTCCGCTTATTATTTTTTTTGGTAGTGGAATATTTCTTTTCGCATTTGGGATTTTAAATTGTTATCTGAGTATTCAAGTATCAATTATTTATTTTTTGATTGGGTTTTTTCTTTTTACCCTACTAGAATATTTGGTGCATCGGTTCTTATATCACCTTCCAACTGTCTATCAAGAAGGAAAAATAGCCTTTGTATTGCATGGGATACATCATAAATATCCAAGAGATAAAAAACGATTAGTAATGCCTCCTATTCTAAGCGTTGCTATTTCTGCTATTATATTGGGAATTATTTATTTTCTTTTAGGAGTAAATGGCTTTCCTTTTACTGGAGGGTTTTTATTTGGGTATGCTGCATATTTGAGTGTACATTATGCTGTTCACGCCTTTAAAGCACCAAATAATATTTTGAAACACCTTTGGATTAACCACAGCATTCACCACTATCAGAATGATGAAAAGGCATTTGGGGTATCTTCACCACTTTGGGATTATGTATTTGGAACTATTCCAAAGAAAAAAGATTCATCTTGCTAAAAGTTGAGATCTTGTGGTGTTTAGAATAAATCAATGCATCTAACTCTTATGGATAGTCTAGGTTATTTTCTTGTTTGACTATATTTTCAGGATTTATCTCGTCTTTTAATAGATTTCTTACTACCCTCTTAACTTATCAAGCAAATCGTTTAACTGTTTGGCTTCGTCTATCGTTAAAGACTTAAATTGATCAATCATTTCATCATCAGTTTGCTCAATATCTTTCACCAGACTTAGGCCATCTGCAGTTATTTCAATATCTACTTGTCTTCTGTCATCTTTGTTTATACGTCTTTCAATAAGTTTTTTTGCTTTAAGCTTATCAACTAGTCGTGAAACATTCGACATTTTGTCGATCATTCGGTCTGAAATAGCATTTACAGAAATAGAGTTTTCTTTTTGCCCTCTTAAAATTCGAAGAACATTATATTGCTGGCTTGTTAAGCGGTGTCTTTTCAGGTGCTTGGAAATGATATTTGATATCCACTTACCAGTGAATAATTGGTTGATTATTAGCTTTTGATACTCATTCTTGAAGGTGGGTTGTTTGATTTCTTTTTCTAATTCCATATCTATATCTTAAGGATGTAAAATTATGTATATACAATTAATGTATCAACATATTTACACATGTTTTGAAAATTATTTACTTACTTAAATATCTTTTCGGAATTCAATCTTATTCTTGATTTGCTTTGCAGCATCTTTTAAGTTCTGAATAATAGCCAGGTGCATTTTCGTTGTTTTTCGGACACCAATTAATTAAAAAATGTAATTGAACGCTTTATTGAAAAGTTTATTGTTTTCTTGAAAAGGGACTAAAATGAAATTTTGAAAAACCTAGTGGTATGTCCCAAATGCCTTTTGGGAGGGCTTACGTCAATAAATTAGGTTGAGCCATAAAATCCTCAGTTTTTAATAGGGAAACAATAGATTTAGTTTGTCGTCTAATGGAGGAATACTTCTGAGAAATCATTAAATTAGTCTGATTAAAATTCAATCAATTTATTGGGGACAAGATTTCAAATTAATGGTGTGATTTATGTCGTGTAATGCCATTAAACGTGTTATTTAACTAACTATTAACATTTATAATAATGCCAAAATATTTTAAGGAACATGAAGAAATCAGTGCCTTTAATAGTCTATTTTTTTAGATTATATTTTAACACGATAGGTGTAGTATTTAAAGAAACTGCCTCGAAACATTTAATTCAATTGTTTAGTACGCCGCGAAAAAGAGTAAAACGACGACGAGAGGAAGAAATCTTAGATCAATCTAGAAAGTCAACAGTTTCTGTTTTAGGGGAAGAATTAGCTACTTATGAATGGGGAGAAGGAGATAAGTTAGCGATGTTGTTCCATGGCTGGGAATCGAATGCTGGGAGTTTGGGCGCCTTTGTAAAGCCCTTATTAGGTAAGGGTTACCGGGTCTTCTCGTTTGATGCACCAGCACACGGAAACAGCAGTGGGAAAAGAGCAAATCTGATTTACTTTAAAAATACGGCCAAAGAACTCATTAAAATGAAAGGGAAGCCCGATCTGGTTATTGGTCATTCTTTGGGAGCAAATACCATTATTCTAGTTTCTTACGAGGAGCAAATTAAATTTGAAAAAGTGGTTTTAATTAGTCCATTGAATAAGTTGATGACTGTTTTTGAGGAAATTCAAGACCTTTTAAAGATTCCTAAATCTTTATTTAATGCTTTTGTGAAAAATTTCGGAAAGCTAGCCTCTTATGAATTGAAAGATTTTTATTTTGCAAAGTTTGGTAATTTAAGTCCTTTGGATGATGTTTTAATACTGCATGATTTAGACGATAAAGTGACTGACTTTACGCATGCTGAAACTTTGAATAAAGCATGGCCCGCATCAAGTTTAAGTGCAATTAAGGGAAGTGGGCATTATCGAATTTTATGGGATCATGAAAGCCTAAAAGCGATAACAGAATTTTTGAAAAAATAATCTTGGCATTAGTTTTGTTTAATCCATTTACCTAAATCTATTAAAAAAAGTAATATGAAAAATATATTGAAAGGAAGCTTCATTTTAATGTTAATGTTTGGCGCTGCATTAAGTTATGGGCAATCCATGGAAGAGACAAAAAAGCAAAGAACGCTAAAAATGCAAGAAGAGTTTGAAGAACTAAAAACAGAATTGGAACTTACAGATGATCAAGCAGAACAATTGAAAACCCTTTATAAGGAAAGAAAAGAAAAGTTGCAATCTCAGCGACCTTCCAAAGAGGACATAAATGCAATGAATCCAGATCAAAAGAAAGAATTGAAAATGTATCAGATGAAGTTGAAAAAGCAGTTAACCGATGAAATGAATATCCAAGTTGCTGAAATCTTAAATGAGGAGCAATTAGTCAAGTACAAAACAATCAGTAAAGAAAAGAAGCTAGAGGCAAAAAAAAGGCATCAATACCAAGAAATGGAAGGCCAACACGATAATAAGAAAATGGAAGAGGGTGATGTGCATCAGCATGAAGATGGAGTTGACCATAAGCACTAAAACGTCAAACATGAAATTAAAAGCAGTCGAAAGTAAGTTTTGGCTGCTTTTTTTATGCTGTAAGAAATTTGATATGCTTTTGGTTAGCTTATAAGCTTACTTTAAAAGCCAAATAAAATCTACTAACCTGAGTTTGATCTCAGAGTTATATTTTTAGACGTTTAGTTTTTTGTCTTGTATCGAACTCAGGTATATAGGAATTGTTGTGGTGCGTTTATTTTTAAGCAGACATTGGACTTACTTGGATTTGTCCTCCAATTGCCTTCAAAACCTTCATTATTGTCGCAAATTGAGGTTTGGCTCCGTCAGACAATGCTTTGTATAAACTAGGTCGGCTTAAGCCTGTGTCTTCGGATATTTTGGTCATTCCAATAGCTTTTGCAATATATCCAATGGCATTGATTATATCTGCATTATCTCCTTCTTCCAAAGCATTATTGAGATACTCTGCAATCATTTCTTTACTGTCTAAATAATCTGCTATATCAAATTTTGAGGTTCTCATTTTTCTATTTATTTAATTTATTCCAGATTTCTTTCGCTTTCTTTATATCTCTTGGTTGTGAAGATTTATCTCCTCCAATGAGTAAAATAATTATTTTTCTATCTACTTCTTTGAAGTAAACTCTGTATCCTTTGGCAAAATTCAATCGTAATTCATTTATTCCGTCACCAACTGGTTTGTAGTCGCCAAAGTGTTCATTACTTTCTAGCTTTTGAATTCTAAATAGAATTTTGGCTTTTGCTCTTAAGTCTTTTAGCTTTCTTAGCCACTTATCAAATTCGTTTGTTTTTTCAATAAAGTACATAGAAACTGTATCCAATTGGATACAAATTTACATTATTTATTTTAAAGCCGGTTAAGTTTGTTTGAGTTTTTAGTGTGGGGAATGCATCACAACGTGCTTGTGTGGCGTGTGCCACAGTAGTTGCTTGAGATTCGAAGATAGTAAAAACTTAAACAGTAAATACCGCTTGATTGAATTGGTCATGTCTAAGAATGAATATGCAAAAACTGCGAGTAATCTACTGATCATCCATGCTTTAGTTAAATTTTTCTCCGCAGAAGTATTGCTATGCAATAGAAATGGAGCCTTGACTGTATAATCATTCGTTCTTTGCTTATTGAGCTTATCCAAATATTGACGGCCAATAGATAAACTTACTTCAAAAGTCAAATAAAATCTCCAAACCTGAGTTCGATTTAAGAGTTTTATTATTGTTCTAAAAATCAATAAACTCTAAAGAACAGCAACTACTTTGTCTACTGCACCAAGAATAGCATACAGAAGAAGTAGACAAGTAGCTGTTTCTGATACGGCTAGAAAACTTGCAGTAATAATATGGAATATGATAACAAATAAAACTATAACTCTCCTTCTATTTACTTGTACAGAGAAGAAAAAAGGAAATTCGGATTGATAAAAAGAATCAGAAAGCAAATTATTAAATTTGATATAAATTTAGCTGATGTTGTATTTTTAATCACATTTGGGTCTAAATTCCCCGAGGCTTGCCTCGTAACTGCTGACTTG
>CAYPJC010000119.1:0-6549 GCA_964410855.1 uncultured Flavobacteriales bacterium
ATACCTTTTGGAGTTGTAAACATTAAGCAAGTGAATGTTGAAGATTGGAGTTTATTTTACTGGCTTATTTCTATTGTAAGTTTAATTGCTTACATAATATTTCTAAGAGGATTGTATTATCTAAGAAAAATGGCGAGGTTTTTATTATCTAATAAATATTTCTCAGATAAGATTATTAAGAATTTGAAAAAATCAGGAAATCATTTTTTGCTTACAGGAATTATTTCATTTACTCTTTTAGTTGCTATCTGGCTGAACAAACTCTATGGAGGTAAACTTGAACTAAGTTATGACACCAACACACTAGTTCCTCTTTTTCTAACGATTATTGGAATGTTTTTTATTATTCAAAGCAACACGCTTGATTTAGCAAAACACATTAAGGAAGAAAATGAATTAACAGTTTAATCTATGGCTATAATAATAAACCTTGACGTTATGCTAGCCAAACGAAAATTAAAAAGTATAGAACTCGCAGAAGCAATTGGAATTACAACGGCTAATATTTCAATTTTAAAATCGGGAAAAGCAAAAGCTATTCGTTTTTCAACATTAGAGTCTATATGCAAAGCTCTTAATTGTCAGCCTGCTGATATATTGGAATATTCTGAAACTGATTAAAAAAACCAGTGGCAAATGTGTAACTCATGTCCCTTATCAAACATTCAAAGAATGCATTATCAATTTAAAGTTCTGATCATACTAATTTTTAGTCTGATTATTTCGGCGAAAGTTTTATCTCAAACTGATGATAGCTTGACATATCCAAAAATAAACCTAGAAATACGACAAGAAATAGGAGAAAAATTTACCAAACATCAAATAGAAGTTAAAAATTTAAATGACAGTATTATCTTATTCTTGGACACTTTAGATGCTGAGAACCTAAGGGACAATTCATTGATGCGAAAAGATATTAGGGAATATATTTCTCTTCTAATTAAATCACAATCAGAGTGGGCAAACTATACCGAGTCAATGTGCAAAATTGACGAATACCAGTCAAGACATGGTGCTCAAGGTGGTACAACATTTTATTACATATGCAAAACAGATTACGCAGAAAAGCGAATTATTGAATTGAAGGATTTATTTTTCAATATTCAATTGGAATTTAAAAGTTGGTAGACTGAATTGAAAATAAGAACGATTTGTAACATTTTAGAAAATGAAAGTTGACATTATTTATGGATGGATTGATGCAAACAAATTGAGAACCTGTTCCATTGTTAACTTGCTTCTAATAGTCAATATTTTTACCTTTTATGGTCTATTATACATTAATCCCTTTGTATACATTGCACTAACTATATTTATACTTTTTAAAATTTTCAAGTATTTACCTAAATCCGATTTTAAGGCAGATAAATATGATTTTCTCAAATTATTTTTTATTTTATCAAGTATAGTAATTATTATTTTCAATGCATTTATAATTTGGACTTGGACAATTGGATCTCTAGGCGATTTAGATTAAAAACCAAACTGATACTTCAATTCTACAAATTGTAATTCTTCAGTATTTAATTAATCGCTTGACTGATAACAAAACTGATATTCCAGTCTTGCAAAATTGCAACTCCCACTCCATTCTTTAATTTCTTGACCTTTTACTCTCGCTGTGGACAAAGCCCTATTCGCATAGTAGATTTTGAACAAACAAAATCGCAAGTTTCAGCTTTTCAATTTGGCACTTAGATGTAGTATAAGATGGAATGAGAATTTGAATTGAGTATTTGACTGTGAGAACAATAACTTTTGCTAATAAGCTGTATATTGCATTGTGGGTTTGACGGTTTGGTTAGTTTTTCCCTTATTTGAAGATTCATAAAATCTGCTCACAGATTTTTACGGTTTGAAAAAGTTAAAAAGCTGCTTCGCAGATTTTATTATTTAGTAAACTAAAAACCTTAATTTTAACTAACTCGCAACGCACCATACAGAGACGTTATTTAAAGAGACCTTTTAGTTTATCCTTAGCTTCTTCTTGCAATTTCTTCATTGCTTTATCGGCTTCCTTTCTTGCATCCTCTTCTGCTTTCTTTTTTTGTTTTTCTATTTCTTTCTTTGCTTTTGCCTCTAGTTCTTTCTTTTGTTTTTCTAATGCCTCTTTTTGTTTCTCTATTTCTTGTTTCGCTTGCTCCTCCAACTCTTTTTTCTTCTTATCTAATTCTTCACTCACTTTATCCTTGATGGCATCCTTAGCATTACTTTTTACATTTCTAAAGCTGGTAGTAATCTTTGGATTTGAAGCTGGACCGATCATACCAACATCAATATTTATTACGTCTGGCAATTTAATATCAACTCCCTTAGCTGACGCTTGACCCAAAAGTCCTTCAATAGCTTTATTGGCATCACTTCCAAATTCTTCACGAGGAATTTCAAAACTAAACACATAATCAATGGTCTGGTCAAACGAATTACTTCCTTCAATGGTAACTTTTGCATCTCCAATGTTAGTGGTAAATGGTTTAACAAAAACTTTCCCATCTGATATTGCAAATGATATATTCACATCATCTAAGTTCAGTGGATTTAACTTATCATATTTAATTAATTCAGAAATCTTTTTAAAAGGTTTATAATCTTTTATTGAAACATTTTGTGTCCGTAATGACCCATTCCCATTTATGCTATTCATAATAGGTTCCATCTGTGAATCTAAATCACCAACAATTGATAAAATAGTAGAGTATGCTCCTTTGCTATTCTTTGCAATTGGTGCAAGCTGCTCAACAGTATTAAACGTTTTTATGGTCTGCTCTAAATCAAAATCCTTAATATTCATATCAAAGTTATATGTTGGTTTTAGAGAATCAGTGGTCTCGTAATAGCCATTCATTGCCATGCTTCCACCAATTAATTTCATATTTGTATTTTTCATCTCAATTTTTTCATTTTTCAAAATAATTTTACCATTTATGTCATCGATTAAAATATCATCATAAACTAGTTTTTTGATAGTTGCTTTCATAACAAAATCAATATACTTAGGAATTAATACCGCCTCCATTGGCTCTTCAACATTACTAGAATCAGCATTTCCTTCCACTTCTTCAACAACTTCAGAATCTTCATTAGACTCTACTCCAGATAATTCATTTAGATCAAGTAGATTGGATTGAATATTCAAATTACCGCTTAGAGTTTCTTTGTCTTTTAAGGCATAGGCTATAAAGTTTTCTAAGCTCCCTTGCGCAGAAATGTCACTTTTACCAAGCTTTATATTCATTTCGCTTAATTCAATGTATTTTGGAGTGAATATCATATTAGCTCTTGACAAATCAATTGGATAGTCTAGTGAATCTGAAGCAAAATGAATCCCTTCAACCAACAATGTTCCTGCTGCTTTAAATTCTTCATAACGTTCTTGTTCTAGTGTAGATAATTTACCTTCTACAGAAACATCAGCAGTAAATGTTCCTGAAAGTTCATCTCCTTTTTCCAGGGGAACAATGTCTTTCAAATTATCTAAAATCAATTTTCCTTTTAGACCTGCTCTTATAAAAGGATCTGTGATAGGAGTCGCCAAATAAAAGTTTAAATCAAATGGATTATCTGCCATTTTAAGATGAAATGTAGGAACATCAACGATGGTACTGTTTAAATCCCCATCCTTACTTTCTATACTAGCCTTGATTTGGATGTCAGTAATAGATTTTGGTAAATCAGGATACTTGAACATCCCATTATCAACTTGCATCTTCAATCCAAATGCTGGGTAAATAGAATCCAAGTATGTCCCCTTGGCATACCCACTTAAAGCTATAGTGCCTTTTGTTTCAACACCTTCTAGGTCACTTGCAAATGCGGCTGGAATTAAGGAAAGTATTTCTTTAAATTTTGTTTCCTTAGCGTAAAAAGTCAAATCCATTTCTATTGGATCATTTGGCATTGCCAGCCATCCATCAAATCCTAAGGGCAACTCATTAATTCTTAATTCATTCTCTTCGAAAGTATATTTGGACTCTTCTAAATTCACCTTTACAATCGCGTCTAATAAAATACTCACATTTTTCATGTAGGTAATTCCATCAAAATCAACATTAAGTGTTTCGATAGATGCCTTTGTTTCTAAGTTGGTTATATTTTCAGTAAAATCTCCTTTTAAATTCAGGTTAAATTTCTGAATAACCATATGGACTGGCATAGTTGCATCATCATATACAATAGTCGCATCAATAATTTCCAATTGTTTTAAGGCTAACTTAAAACTACCGCCTTCACTTGTAGTTTCCACTTCGACAACTTCTGTAACAACACTTGAATCTTCCTTAGCAATTAAATAATTGGCATCTCCATTTGACAAGACCTTAGCGTGAATACTTGGTTCTACGATTCTTATTTCATTGACTTGAATACTCTCACCATTAATAACTGACATTAAATCAACTTCTAAGCTTAATTGCTTCAATGTGGCTAACTCTATGCCTTCAAAATTGTCTATACCTGTAACTGAGATATCTTCAATGGAAAAGTAAAAATTTGGAAAGCTCTTAATTAGACTAAGCTCAAAATCTCCGAAATCAATTTTTGCGTTAACGGCATTATTTGTTTCATCCTTCACTAGCTGGATAATATCATCCTTAAATATCATAGGCACTACTATTAAAGCAGCAACAAAAAGGATTAGAATAACCCCAATAATTTTCAATAATTTCTTCATAATTAGATTCTTTTTGGTTTGTTAAATTTCAGTTTACCTTTCTACCGGATTTCGTATCAATTCGTTTTCTGTATGAGCTACAACGATCGCTACAGTAGCGTCACCTGTAACATTTACAACAGTTCTGCACATATCTAATGGTCTATCAACCGCAAAAATTAAGCTAATTCCTTCTAAAGGAATTCCAACAGCTCCTAAAACTATTGCAAGCATTATAATTCCTGCTCCAGGCACTGCTGCCGAACCAATGGATGCTAAAGTTGCAGTTAAAACAATCGTTAACTGCGCAGACAAATCTAAATCCATGCCATATACTTGTGCAATAAAAACAGCTGCCACTGCTTGATAACAACTCGTACCATCCATATTAATAGTTGCACCTAAAGGCAAAACAAAAGAAGCCACTTTATTAGATACTCCTAATTTCTCTTCGCAACGCTCCATAGTTAAGGGTAAAGTTGCAGCTGATGAACTTGTTGAGAAGGCAAGCAATTGCGCTGGAGCAATTCCTTTAAAGAAATCACGGTAAGAATAGCCTGCTAAAAACTTTAAAGTCAATGGATAGATTAAAAAGACCATTGTGGCTAAGCCAACAAGAACAGTCAATGAATAAACTCCCAAACCTTTTAATATTTCAACAGCAGCTGAGGGATCATCACCTGCTAGCTCAACCATAATATTGCCTAACAAAGCAAACACCCCGATAGGAGCAAAATACATAATAATATCTACCATCTTCAATATGACTTCATTAGCCCCATCAAAAAACTTTTTTATGGGCTCCACTTTTGAAGCATCAGGTACTATTATTAAAGCTATTCCAAATAGTAAGGCAAAAAAGATGACCTGAAGCATATTTCGATTATCTCCTGATGCATAAAAAATATTACTTGGAACCATGTCAACCAAAAATTGCAGGGGACCACTTTCTTGCTGTGCTCGAGCATTTTGTTCTGTAGATTGAAGCTTTGCTTCATTCTGATCGACCAGCTCTTGTCTAATTTCTTCCGAAAAAGAATTCCCAGGCTGAATAACATTTACTGCAACTAAGCCTATAGTAACCGCAATTACAGTAGTAATGATGTAAATTCCAATGGTTTTACCACCCATTGAAGAAAGCTGGGCAACATCCTTTAGTCCCGATATCCCATTAATTAGAGAAACCAATACCAGCGGAACTGCAATCATCTTTAACATGTTAATAAACATGCTTCCCCAGGGTGCTATCCAATCTGTAGTAAAATCTTGCCAACCAGCATTAGCAGCAATTAAACCGTAAATCAAACCAAGTAAAAGGCCAATAATTATTTGCCAATGCAATGCTAACTTTTTCATATTCTATATTTCGACGATTACTTTTAAAGCTTTACCGATTTATTTCTTAGCAAATGATCAGCTAATACCAAAGCGGTCATTGCTGATACGATAGGAACTGCCCTAGGTACCACACAAGGGTCATGCCTACCTTTTCCTTGAATCGTTGCCTCATTTCCATCTTTATCAATACTCTTTTGATCTTTCATAATGGTAGCAACAGGCTTAAATGCAGTTCGAAAATATATTTCTTCTCCATTTGAAATCCCCCCTTGTACGCCTCCTGAATGGTTGGTCTTCGTTTTTATGCGATCTCCCTCTTTATAAAATTCATCATTGTGTTGGGAGCCTCTCATTTCTGCAGCACAAAAGCCTGAACCATATTCAAATCCTTTAACAGCATTAATACTCATCATTGCTTTGGCAATATCAGCATGTAGCTTATCGAAGACTGGCTCTCCCAATCCAACAGGACAATTTTCTACTACTGTTTGAATAACTCCTCCAACAGTATCTCCTTCCTTTTTAATCATCTCGATGTGTGCAATCATTTCCTCGGCAACCTC
>CAYPJC010000120.1:0-6527 GCA_964410855.1 uncultured Flavobacteriales bacterium
GCCTTCCATCAAAGGTAACATCAATCAAGGGATTGAGATTATCTCTAGAAATATAGAATTCAATCTGTCCCCAATTATTAAAACTATTATATTCAACAGGAATTTGTTTAGGATTTACTTCAATTAAGAGTTTATTAGAACCATTGAATGTATTGGTAGGTATTTCTGCTTTACTAATCGTAAGTGTGTCTGCATTTACATTATAAATCATTTCTGAAAAGACTTCAATCAATTGATTGCTATTGGTTAAAACTTTATAAACTACCTCAGTACTATCCACAGGAGTATTTGAAACATTTTTAACGGCAACTTCAATTGTCAATATTTCTCCTTGTTGTAAGCTATCCTTATTCCTCTTAAAAAACAGGTTTGGACTTAATGCTAAATCAGGATATTCAGAATGACTCACTTGCCATCGTTGAAGTTGAGGAGCTGTTTGTTGCAAAGGGTCTCTTACTTGTATGCTTAGAGAAAGATTTTCAATCGAATTATTGGTGATTGACGACAAGTTTGTATCGAGTTTTAATTTTGATGAACTTAATAGAATAGACTCATTTCCAGATCTATCTTTACCTTTTAGCGTAACAACTACCTCATCTTGTGAAGGGTTTTCTAATGATTTAAAATCGTAAACCAGTCTTTTAAAGCCAGAAGAAGGCCCAATATTATCAACACTCATTTCTCCAAAGTCCGAAGTCGTTGTTAAAGTTCGTCGGATATCAATTTTTGATCGAACGGAATCTCCTTGCTCTTCCAATAAAAAAGCAGTGTTTCCCATTTGACCTGTAATAATAAATGGAATATTGGGCGATAAGTTTTCAAGCATAGTGCTGCCTAAACTTCTAAAAGCTTCTAAGATTGTGGGATCAATCGCATTTATAGCTGCATAATCAATATTGAACCAATTAAAGGCAAGCACATAAGAGCCATTGGGAATACTATTATTCAAGAAATCTCTCATTGCATATAGCTGAGCTGTATCTCTTGCTTGAAAATTAAAAATAGATTCAGCTCTATTTCTATTCGGTGAACACCAAGCATTTACATTGGCTTGACCAAAATCGTTTTGCGAATTAATTCCATTAAAAGGAGTTTGCCATGATTTCAAATCCAAGGAATCCAATACAGCAATTAGGAAAGCTGGAGACGGGAAGCAACTACCTCTTTCCCTTGTATCTGCATCTACTGCATAAAGAATATCATTTAATTCTGCGCCAGTTGGTGTGCCAATTGTTTTCACCAATAATTCTTTGACGTTGTTAGTGAATTGAAATTGCTCATTCAATTTATCTTGCTTGAGGAATAAATACTTATTCTTCTCAAACTGCCCGAAATTATCTTGGGCCCATCCACTTTCACCAGAAATATATTGAAATGAGTTTGTTCTCCAATTAAAAGGATCGTTCCCAGATGGCACCTTACTCACTCTCCAAAAGTAAACAGTGCTATCCACCATTTGATTTAAAGCAGCCGGTTCCCAATCAATAACTCCGCCTGTGCTTAAAAAAGTCTCACTAACTTTAGATGCACTATTAAAATCTACAGAAACATCCAGTTCAAAAATATAGGATTCTTCTTTCTCAAAAGCATAGGCAGTTGAAGCTTGCAGCTTTGGTGACTGATTTCCAACAATTGAGAAGTTATAAGGATAAACTGGAATAATTTCTCCAGACCGAACTAAGACCTCAAAAACAATGCGATTATTGTTCTCATCCAATTCAGGGATATCGTTAAAAGGGTCCACTACAAAAGTAAATTCATTTACGCCTGTGCCATTAATTGGGTCTATGGGAAATGCAAATTCAAGTACTTCGCTATAGTAAACAGCAGCAATCTTTATTAAAATATTTGAATCGGCTTTAGAAGTGTTTGGATACTTTCTACTCAATTGAATCAACAAGGAATCAGTTACTGCTCTACCAATATTTTCAACTACAAACTTCAACTTAAAGGAGTCTAAATCAGTTGTAAGCTCTTCTGGTGAAATACGAATCCCTTCTATATTTACTAAGTAATCAGCAAATTGATGTGCATTTAAGACCAATGCAGGGTCTCCTTGCATGGTCATTTCTAGACAAACACTTTTTATCTGATCAGATGGATTTGGGGATTGAATGGCTTGAACAGCAAGTCTCATATTTTCGGAAAGGCTCAACCCATAGTATGATTTAGCAAAATTAGTATAGAAGGCTGAAGAATATAAATTGAGGGAAGAGGCCAAACCTAAATTCCCTGAAGCTATAAAAGCAATTGCGCCCTTATCGCGCTCCAACACAAATTGCTCACTCGTACTTAAAACATTAGCTTGATGTGTATTTCCTGCAAAACATGAATTGGCGATTAACACGTGGTACTTTCCTTTATTTTTAAATTGATCCGGCGAATCTATACTTATGTCAAAGCCACCTGTTGCAGCAGAATGTCCAAAAAAGGTTAAAAGAGAAACCCCTTGATTGATGAGTGTTCGGATGGAATCTGACAAGGACACTTGATAAGGCGCACTAGTCGATTTTTTAAACAACTGTGCTTCTCCGCCGAATGGAGTGGAATTCAAGTCTTGCGCAAAGCCATTCAAGTAGCCTTCATGCCTGTTTGCTTCAAAGCCATTGTTACCTCCAGCAAAGTGTAAGGCCTTTTTCATCCAGATATCAGCTGGAGCCGATTCATATTCAATAACTTTATCTAGGTATAAATCTACTTCACTTAAAGTTTTAGCACTAAGCCTTCCCATAGGTACAACAGGCTCCAAATTGCTATTTTGAAGACCCGCTATTAATAAATTGTCAGTTGCTGGGTTCCCCATAGTAGGAACCAAATTTTTAGAATAAGCAAGGGTATTTTTTCGATGCTCTTTTAAATTGACTGATTTACCTATTAAAAAAAGATGTGTTGGCGGAAACAACCATTGATCATAGGCTGCATCTATAAAATTCCTGATAGCAAGAGGGTTTTTATGAATACCATATCCAAATTGGTCATACAATTCCCCCATTAAAGCAATCAATGTATGACGACCTGTTGACTTTCGATAAGCTTCATAGGTTGTAGCTTCAGAAAAGAGGCTTTTATGGGTAATAATTACATAAACTGAATCAGCTACGAGAATTCCATAATTAGTAAACTTCCCTGTTCCATTCACAGGTGAAAGGATTGTGACATTATTTACTTGATTTGCATTGACAATCAAGCACCTCTTTCTTCCATTGCCATTGGGAATTATGGTCCTGTATGAATTGATAGCTTCCACCACTCGAATCCGCTTGTTGTTGCTCAGGTCATATAAAAGCGGTGCACTGCCGCCATTGAAAGCAGTTATTTCTAAATACTGCGCATTTTGTGAGCTTGCATCATCCACTAAAAATTCATAAGTCGTTGAATTGCTGAAATTCACGGTTTGTGGGTAAACCATTTTGAGAAAAGCCAATGCAGTACGATCTACCCGATTGGGGTTGTTTGTTAAATCGTCGATACTTCTAATATTAACAGTGTTGTTGCCGTTTGAGAGTTCAGTGGGCGAAAAACTACCTTCCATCTGAATTAAATCATAGCCTTCGAAAATGCGATCAAACACTTGATTGGCAAAGCTTATTTGAATGTGATGATCCCCATTAGGTAATAAACCCCAATCGGAAGCTCCTGCAATTTGAGCTTCAAACTCCACAAAAGGACCAGAAGTATAGATGTTGGAAACCTCAAGGGTTTTGTTTCGGGTATTTCCCAAAGCCAAAGCGGCGTCCATGTATCCTTCAGATTTTACATATTCGGGATCGTTTCCTCCGCCAATGGTGATTTGCCCATCGTAATAGGTGGAGTTGTAAAACTGCAGCTCTTCTTTTAGGACAAAAGCTCCGGCAAAATAATTTGAAAAGTCAATGCTATTTTCTTCTCGAACTCTTCTGTTATTCGTTGAATTGTTCCAAGTCAAGTAATAAGCTAGGGTGTCATTTAACAGACTGTAATATGGATTAGGTTGATTGGCTTTTGATTTATAAAAGACTGTATCTAACCAACCGTCGTTTGCCGTGGCATAGAACTCTATAAAATCGGCAGCATCAAAATTGCCATCGGATTCACCTTCAATATAAATGGGAATTTCTTCGCCCTTGGCAAATAGCTGAAAATTTCGAGGATCAATGGTGGAAACCGAAATACCTGAGGCAATTAAGGTCGTTCTATCAATGCGGTAAATGCCGTCTTCAGAAATTTTTAATTTGTAGTACTCTTGAGAATAATCAATCCAGTCGTTGGCAGACTGCTGAGCATTTGCAGTAAAAGAAAGCAAAAAAATAATTACACCAACTAGTCGATTCACTAATTTCTATTAATATCAATTCTTAAAGAGAATACATTGGAGTATAAAGCTACTGATCTATCTCCAATATCTGTTAAAGCATAGTCGATACTTACATATGGCAATTTAACACCTATTCCAAAGTTCGGTTGAAATGTTGTAATTCTATTTCGATCAATGTCAGTAGTTACTTGAAAATTCCCCACACCAAGGCGCAAATATATCAAATCATCGTAAGTAGTTTCAATTCCTAAACTTGGATCAATGGAAACTGGATCAGATTTAAATAAAACATTTCTTTTTCCATCAAAAGTTGTTTTTAAATCCAACTCCGCTCTCATTCCAATTTTATCACTAAAAACAAACTTCCTATTAACCCCCAGAATCAGTTCAGGCAAAGTAACTTCAACTGAACTTCCTGGAATCTCATTTCCAGTGGCGGCAAAAATTTCTTTGGTTTCATCATCTAAATCTGTAGTCCATGCATTAAAGGTTGACGTTATATCTCTACCCATAGCTGCCAAAGTCCATTTACCGGTGCGGTACTGAGCTCCTAAATCAAACCCAAAACCCCAAGCTTGGGAAAAATCACCGATGATGCGGTGAATGATTTTGACGTTACCACCAAAGCTCAACCCTTTCACTTTACTTTGGCGTGCATAACTAATCATCCCAGCATAATCTGCCACTGAAAAGGAAGTTACTCGGTTAAAATCAATATTCCCATTGGCATCAATTAGCTGTGTGGTGTTAGGTATATCGTCTACTCCAAATCTGATGAGAGAAAACCCGATAGTGCTAACACTGTCAATTTTTGTCGCAAAAGCGCCATAATCATAGTTAGCAATTCCTGCAAAATATTCACTGTGCATTAAAGAAACCTGAAAATCACTATCAATGTGGGCCAAACCTGCAGGATTCCAATAACCGGCTGTAACATCATCGGCAGTTGCCACAAAAGCATTCGACATGCCCAAGGCTCTGGCGCCTACCCCAATTTTTAGGAATTCGTTGCTGTATTTCGCTTGGCCATAGAGAACGCTCGAAATACATAAAATAAAACCTGTAATTAATAGTTGACTGCGATTCATGGAGTTGCGCTTAGTAATTGCTGAACTATTAACTTAATATCTTTCACTTTATTCTCTTTCTGAAAAATTTAATGGCTAAAGGTCGGTTTTTCTTTAAAATGAGCATGTACTAGACGATAAAAATGAGTAAAAAGACGCCTTTCATTTCTTTTTATATTTGATATTTTTGCCCCGAGATATGATAAAAAAAATAATTCCACATGCGATAACTTCTGCAAATTTACTTTGTGGCTGTCTGGCAATAACTCAAATAGCTACAGGTCATTTGATGGAAGCAAGTTTATTAGTGCTGCTGGGTGCATTTTTTGATTTTTTTGATGGCCTGGCTGCACGACTCTTGAAAGTCACCTCTCCTTTAGGCGCCCAACTTGATTCTTTGGCAGATGTTATCACCTTTGGCCTGGTTCCTGCATATTTGGCCTTCAGTTGGTTAAATGGTATTGAATCGACCTATTGGAATTACTTGGCTTTTCTAATTGCTGTATTTTCTGCTGTTCGTTTAGCCAAGTTTAATATTGATGATAGACAGACAGATTCTTTCATTGGTCTGCCGACTCCGGCTAATGCCTTATTTTGGATTTCCTTGCCACTGATGCAGTGGCAAATAGAAGCTCAGTTAGGATTTATTGAAATAGATGGCTTTTTGCAGTTTTTTAAGAACCCCATGCTGCTTTTTGCTTTAATTCCTTTGCTTTGCTACTTACTAATTGCCGAATTGCCTTTGTTGGCTTTAAAATTTAAAAACTTAAGCTGGCAAGCCAATAAATTCCGATGGATTTTATTACTTAGTTCAGTGATTTTAATTGGCCTTTTTGGGTTTGCAGCAATTCCAATTATCCTACTTTTGTACATTATTTTATCCATCATACAAACATCAACGAATAAAAACGATGAAATTCAAAGCTGAAATTGACATTATGCCTTTAAAAGCATTACTTGATCCACAAGGAAAAGCAGTGACTTCAAGTTTAAAAAACTTAAACCTTTCTGAAATTGATAATGTACGAATAGGCAAGCATATCAGCTTAGAGATTGAAGCCAAAGACGAAGCATCGGCTAAAGATAAAGTAGGCGAAGCGTGCAAAAACTTATTAGCTAACCACTTGATGGAGAGCTATGAGTTTGAGTTGACGGAGGTTTAGTTA
>CAYPJC010000121.1:0-6508 GCA_964410855.1 uncultured Flavobacteriales bacterium
CCGCAGCTCACAAAAAATAGCATTTATATAAACAAATAACTGCTTTAACTAAAATAGGTAAGTTGTTAAATGTTATTTAATTGTATTTGAAATATATTTTTAAGAGATCAAACGGAGCTTTTAAAAAATAAGCAAATCCAATTTTTGATCCGGCAACATCGTCCCATTTTTTAAGAGGGACCTCAATAATTCTTTGATTAAAATCAGGGAAATTATTCTTGATTCTAAAAAGAAGTTCAACATCAAAAAGCCATTTTGAAACAAAGGGTTCTTTGAAAATTATGCTTGCAACATCATTTTTTATAAGCTTTGCACCACACTGTGTATCATAAACAGGAAGTTTAAGCATGTTACTAACTACTGTTGCAAATATTCTTCCAATATAATGTCTAGAGCGTTTTCTGTTAATCTGAGTAGAGCCTAAAAGTTTTACTCTTGAGCCCATAACAAGAAAGGGAAGATTTTCAGCATTTATCCAACTTTTCAAAGAGTAAATCTCATCAAGAGGGGTGGCTAAGTCTGCATCAAAATAGCCAATGTAATCGAAAGATGAATTGACTTGGCTGAGCATACCTTGTCGAATTGCTTCTGCTTTACCACCATTTTTTTCGAGGTCTAAGACTGAGACTTTAAGCGCTCTTTTTTTCAGCTGGGATAAGACATCTAAGGTATTGTCTGTACTTCCATCATTTACAAATAAAAAATGAATATCGTCTTTATCTGACTTGCTAATAAAAGTTTCAAAAGTGGCAACATCAATTCGTTGTGCTTCGTTGTAGCAAGGAATAATAATAAGGATAGAATAAGCGTAATCCATATTTTTAGAGCATTTAGCTTAACGGAATAGCAACTAACCGCCTTTGTATAGCACTTTACAAGCTTAATCTTTTTTGTGCTAATTCTCTGCAAATTACCAAAAATATAAATCATTTTTGACAATAAAATTATAAGGATAAAATTTTATAATTTCGAAACCCTTATCAATCTTAAAATAGTTGGAGTCAAAAAGCTTAAAGCAAAAAAAATATAGTCTTGATTTACGTGGAGTAAATGCAACCATTTTTATGGTTTTTGCTTACATCATGTGTTTGAGCATTTTCTCCCGAAATTCATCACACATCCCATACGGAGATGGGGCAGAATACGTCATGATGACGGAATCTTTTTACAACCATCAGTCTCCAGAACTTACTAAAGAAGATGCGTCGAAATACATTAACTACTTGGAAAAGAGAGGATTTCAAGTGCATAAAATAGGGGAGTTCAAAAAGGTTTTAGAAATGGATGATAATAGATCCTGGTTTCCGGGATACTATAAATCTGAATTTAACGGCAATTGGTACAGTTATCATTTTTGGATGTATTCTGCCTTTTGTGTACCAGCTCGATTTATCTTAGAACACCTAGAGGCTGACATTAGAGTAACGGGTCTAATGACTAATTTATTTTTGATTTTTTGGGGCATGTGGTTGATTTTAAGAATGAATCAATATAGTCAGGGTCAACGTATTGTTTTAGCGCTTTTATTGGCTTTTTCGCCTGCTCTTTTTTATGTTGATTGGATTCATACTGAAGTATTCTCAGGCGTGCTAGTGTTTATGGCTGTAGTGTATTATTCCATTCAGAGAAAATATCTTGCCTTGTTTTTGTTTTCTATTGCTGCCACTCAAAACCCCACCCTGTTTATTCCGGCTCTATTTGTTTTTATTGAACTACTTTATAAAAATGGAATTAAGTGGAAAGTACTACTCCTGCTTTTTGTTTGTAGCTTTTGGATTGTAATTCCAGCGGGTTTTTATAAGCTCCATTTTGGAGTAGCAAGTATAATTGGGGATAGTGGTGTACTAAGTTGGGACGTAGTAAGTATTAGACGACTTTGGGGCTTTTTCTTTGATTTAAATCAAGGTCTAATCTTAGGCATTCCGTTGCTATTTCTCTTGTTGCTTGGGTTTTTGATTTATGATTTAGTGAAAAAGCAAGCCTTTAAACCCTATTTGTTTTTAGTAAGCATTTTGTTAATGTCGTTGTTTTTTATGCAAATGACGATATGGAACGACGGCAATGCTGTGATTAAAAGGTATGCAGTGTGGTGTGCTTCTATTATTATAGTTGTTTTCTTTTTGCGTATTCTAAAACTTAAGAAACAATGGTTTTATATTATAAGTTGTGTTGTAATTATTACTCAAGTTGTCGCTATTTTTTCACAACAGAGTTTTTATAAGCCCTATTGGCATGGGAGTCATTTCAATAAATTAGCTCGTTACGTGATGAATAACTACCCTGATTTTTATAACCCAGAACCCATTATCTTTAAATTTCGCTTGCAAAAATTTGAGCTATCTTCAACCGATAGCGTTCTAGTTTACACGGATGATAAAAAACAAATCAAGAAAATGCTCATTAGAAAAGGGGCAATTGGGCAATTGGAACTACGAGGTATTTCCAAAGAGAATGTTTTAAAACTAGAGGAAGAGTTAAACTATAGAAACGGTTACGCCTATATCAATGAATCTGACCTGGAAGAACATGGGTACTTGCAAGAAAGAGATACACTGATACAATTCATAGAGAAAACAAAGAAAAAAGAATACCTTGAATTGGCAAGTAAAATTATTCAATCTGATGCCAGTTGGTTTGAAAGCGGAACCACTTCAGCAACTTTAGAAAACATTGGTATTGACAGTGTCTTGAATAGAGCTGCAATTTACATTTACGGCTTGGAAAAAGAAAGATTTGAAAAAGCAAAAGGATTTATTGAAGATTAAAGGATGATTACAAAAAACACTCTAGTTCAGCATTTAAAAGCTCAATCAGCGCCTGACGCAGGCTTTATAGATAAGCTAAAGATAGCTTATCGTCCTTTAATTTGCCCATTTGATGACTTGCTGGAATTACTGCCAGAAAAAGCCAGTGTTTTTGATATTGGATGCGGCTCAGGAATGTTTTTATCTTTAGTGAATCAATTTAAATCACCACAAAAGCTCGGAGGTATTGAAATTTCTAAACAATTAATTGAGAATGCTAAAGCAGTTTTAGGTGAAAACAAAGAGGTTGAAATCTATCTAGATGTTTTTGATGGCAAAAAAATTCCCAATGAAATATCCTCCTACAAATACATTTTTATGATTGATGTATTTCACCATATTCCCAAGCAAAATCAATTGGACTTTTTAAGTCAACTGTTTGAAAAAATGGGAAAGGATTCAATTCTTGTTTTAAAAGACATTGAAGGTGGAAGTATCTTTAAATATTGGAATAAATTTCATGATCTGCTCTTGGCGGGGGAAATAGGAAATGAAATCAGTAGTAAAAAGCTAAAAAAATTCATTAGCACTAAACCAAATGTTGCTATTACTGGATTTAATAAAAGACAAATGTTCTTATATCCCCATTTTACTTATTTAATCAAAAAGTCATTATGAGTAAGGTACTGTCCCTTTTGAGAGTAAAACAATGGATCAAGAATATCTTTGTATTTGTTGCGGCTTTTTTTGGAAAGGCAATTAATGAGGCGAACCTCATTGATTTGTTGATCGCTTTTATTGCATTTTGTTTTATCTCTAGCGCAATATATATTTTAAACGATTATCGAGATATTGAATACGATCGAGTTCATCCTCAAAAGTCTAAACGACCATTGGCTTCCGGAAAGGTAAGTCCAACGGTGGCATTAGCATTAGCAGCTTTTTTAGCAGCTAGTTCCTTTATCTTAACAATGCTTCTTAAAAATCAGAATATTGTTTATGTTTTAATGCTTTATGCTGTTATAAATATACTTTACTCTTTTGGGTTAAAGAAAATCTCCATTTTAGATTTAATACTAGTGTCAAGTGGGTTTGTGCTGAGAGTTATTGGTGGAGCTTTGGTCGTAAATGTCGAAGTTTCTTTCTGGCTGTTATTAATGACTTTTTTATTTTCTATGTTTATTGTAATTGGCAAACGAAGAGATGATTTTAAGTATGGCAATGAAAAAGCAAATCAATTGAGGGTTGTTAACAAGAGCTACAATAAGATTTTTCTCGACTACTCCCTGCTAATTTTTTCTACTCTGCTTTTGGTTTGCTATATCATGTACACCTATTTTTCGCCCTATTTTAAGTCCAATATATACTTGGCTTTATTGTCTTCTGTTTTTGTTTTTATAGGCCTTTTGCGTTATTTACAAGCTATTTTTGTAGACGGAAATGGAGGAAGTCCTGCTGATTTTGCATTTAAGGACCATTTTATAAAGGTGGTGTTCTTGGCATGGATTTCTATTTTTGGCTATTTAATTTACATGGAATGAGTTTAAGTCCAAAAAATATCGCATTTTTTGATTTTGATGGCACACTAACTAAATCTGATAGCCTCAAACATTTTATATTTTGGTATTTCAATTGGCCAAATTTGCTTGTCAAAACTCTCTGGTTTACACCTTATTTTTTTTACTATCGACTGTTATTGGGTGATAATTCAATAGCTAAAGAGAAGTTGTTTGCTATTTTTTGGGGAGGAGTAAGCGAAGCTATTTTCAATGAAAAGTGTAGCAAGTTTGCCAACGAAATACTTCCCAAACAAATTAAAAAACAAGCTTTTAGGCGTTTGGAATGGCACCTTAACCAAGGTGATGATGTATTTGTGGTTTCCGCTTCTGTTGAGAATTACTTGGCACCCTTAACACAAAATTGGGGTGTTCAACTTATTGGGACAAAGTTAAGCGTTGAAAATAATGCAATTACTGGGAAATTTAAGGGGAAAAATTGTTATGGTGATGAAAAAAGTAGTCGAATACATAATGCAGTCAATTTGAAGAAATACGAAAAAATTTACGCTTATGGTGATAGCAAAGGAGATCAAGAAATGCTAGAGTTGGCTGATTTCGCTTACTTTAGGAAATTCGGATGATAAATTTGAGCTGAAGTGCAGTTTCTTCGATTAACTAAAAAGAAGCTTATTTTCGTTCTTCAAAATAAAAGGTAGACGAATTGAGAGTTGGTAAAGGGTTTTTATCGTGGTGGAACATCATTTTTACCTTATTGTTTGTAGGTATGGCTATTTGTTATGGTTACATTGAAACCATAGATAAACCTGCTGATGGGGTACATGCTTGGCGACAGACGGATGGTTTGTCTATGGCAAAAATATTCTACGAAAAGAATAACTCCATTTTTGAGCCTGAAATGCAAAACCGGCTAAATGATGGAGGAAAAGCAGCAGGCGAGTTCCCATTAATGTATTACATTGTTTCCTTATTGTATCGAATTTTTGGTGTACATAATTGGGTTTTTAGGGGTCTTTGGGGCTTAATTTTATTTTTGGGCTGTTTCAACCTCTATAAACTTTGCTCAAAAGTGCTGAACGACCCAATTTGGGGAATTTTAATCAGCCTTTTTACTTTTACTTCCCCTATTCTTATCATTTATGGAATTAGTTTTTTACCAGATCCGGTAGCTCTTGCCTTTGTCTTTATCGCCTGGCGGTTATTGTATGATTATCGAGAAAAACCAAGCAAGCTAATACTTATTGGAGCCACAGCTTTAATTGTGTTGGCTGCAACGCTTAAAATTACCAGTTTTATTTCCATTTTAGCTATTGCTATTGTCTTTTTCTTGGAGGATTTAGTGAAGCGTATTAGCTGTCAAATTAGCACCAAAAAACTGCTTTTAGGCTTGCTTCCATTAGTAGCTTCTTCCATCTTAATTTTTGCATGGTATTTCTATGCAAGTTGGTACAGTAAGGTTCATGAAACGGGATACTTCTATTTAAAATTTGCCCCAATTTGGGAACTAAGTATGGAAGATTTTCAAAACATATTTCAAAGCATAAAAGGATGGAAAAAAGAGTATTTTGAACCCTCTGGCCTACACGTAATTTATGCCATGGCGGTTTTAGTGTTGATACCAGTTTTTATAAAAAAATTGGGACGAATTTATTATTGGATTTATGTGTTTTGCGTCATGGGGTTTATTGCATTTGTAGCTTTATTTTATTCTCAATTTAAAGACCATGATTACTATGTGGTGAATTTACTTTTCATCATTCCATTAACGGCTTTGTTCTTTGTGAAAAAGTATAGCTTCCTCATCAATAGAACAATTGTATCCAAACGAATCGTTCAAGGCTTATTCTCTTTTCTTTTAGTACTAGCGGTTATTCACGGGTCAAGAAAAGCAAAAGAGCGATTTAACTATAATATACATTGGCTAGATTTAGATTTGTATGAATTTAGAAGTCATTTGGGAGAATATGGTATTAGTAAAGATGATTTAATCTTAGTGCCGCATGATCCAACTCCTAACTTAACACTATATGCCATAGACATGAAAGGGTGGAGCGCCCTTAACTTTATTAACGACCCAAAAGTATTTCAGAAAAAAATAGAGGCTGGGGCAAAATGGTTAGTGGTTTCTGATTCCAAATTTTACGATAACACAATCATTGACCCCTATAGGGAGAAATTGGTAGTAGATTTTAAAGGAATACGGGTTTATGATATAAGACCTGATAAGGAATAAGAAATGGTTATCTA
>CAYPJC010000122.1:0-6501 GCA_964410855.1 uncultured Flavobacteriales bacterium
ATAAATAACATTAGTAAGTCTTATGGTGATGTGCCAGAAGGAGAGAAATTAGCATTATTTAGCTCTACAGGTTATTTAGAAATATCGCTACACAAAGGAAATGCAGCCAAGTTACTTGGTATCAAAGAATCCGAAACCATTAGAATAGAGTTTTATGATCGTTAGATTGGTAAAATTGACTTTTAAAGTTGAAGAAATAGAAACGTTTAAATCTATTTTCGAATCTTCAAAAGATAAAATAAGAGCTTTTCCAGGAGTTCAATACTTGGCTTTACTTCAAGACCAATCAAAACCCAATATATTCTTCACCAAAAGCCATTGGCGTTCTGCAGAAGACCTTGAGAATTATCGAAATTCTGATTTATTCAAAAAAACTTGGGCAAAAACCAAACCCTTGTTTGCCGAAAAAGCTGAAGCATGGAGTACAACAAAATTAGTAGAGCTTAACTAAAAAGGGTGAATAACATTCAAAATAGGTTAATCTCAATTATAATGCCTGTTAAAAACGCTGAGCCTTTTTTAATAGAATGCATTGAAAGTATTCTCAATCAAAGCGAAACCAATTGGGAGTTAATAGCCGTTAATGATCACTCTAGTGATAGTTCGAAGCAAATATTGACTGATTTCGCAAAGAAAGATCAACGAATCAGAGTTTTTGATAATATAGAAAATGGAATTATTCCTGCCTTAAAAACTGCCTATACAAATAGTTCTGGAAACTTTATCAGCAGAATGGATGCTGATGATCGTATGCCGCCAAACAAGTTAGGAGCTTTAAAAGGTATTCTCTTAAAAAGTGGAAAAGGGCATGTGGCAACAGGAAAAGTAAGTTATTTCTCAGCAGATGAATTAAGTGATGGATTTAAAAAATATGAAGAATGGTTGAATCAATTATGTGATAATCAGACTCATTGGAACGAGATTTATAAAGAATGTGTTGTACCTTCTCCTTGTTGGATGATTTATCGGGAAGATTTTGAAAAATGTGATGGTTTTAACTCAACTATTTATCCGGAAGACTATGACTTAGTCTTCCGCTTTTACAAAGCGAACTTCAAGGTTATTCCTAGCCATGAAATTTTGCATTATTGGAGAGACCATAATGAAAGAGCAAGCAGGAACCTTCCACAATATCAAGAAAATGGTTTTTTCAAGTTAAAAGTGACGTATTTCATCGAATTAGATTATGATAAAAATCGACCGTTGGTTTTGTGGGGCGCAGGAAAAAAAGGAAAGATAGTAGCAAAACTGTTGCAACAAAAACAGATTCCGTTTGAATGGGTAAGCAACAACCCCAATAAACATGGAAAAGAAATCTACAATCAACTGATGGCTTCCTTTGAAAGTATTCTTAAAAAAGATAACCCACAAGTGCTAATTAATGTAGCACAGAAGAACGCAAAAGAGGAAATTATTGATTTTCTAGGTCGCTTGGAGTTAAAAGAAGGGAAGGATTATTGGTTTTTTAGTTGAGAGGAGAAATAAAAAGACGCCCTTTTTTACCAAATGGTCAGGCTAAGAATAGTGCTTATTCTTCGTATTCGTTATTTTATTTTAATTAAATTCATTCTTTGCTCAACCTTTTAAGCTATCTGACATCTTATTTAATTGACTAAAATCTAAGAAAAGATCGAAAAGTGGACTACTGATATCATTGTTAAGGAATGTCTTATAGGCAATCTTAAAGCTCGCAAGAAATTGTACGAACAATTTGCGAACCAGATGTACAGTCTTAGCTTCAGATATGCAAGAAGCAAGGATGATGCCAATGATATTTTTCAACAAGCATTTTTACTTGTCTACAAAAACCTCAATCAATTAAGAAATCCGAAAGCTCTTAGTGGTTGGGTGAAATCAATTTTTATCAATACTGCTTTAGATTATTGTAAAAAGAACTACAATTCTCATGTGCTATCAATAGAACATTATGAGAATATAGGTTTACCCCACAACTTAAATAAAGCAGTTAGTAATATTGAAATGAATGAGTTAAGGGTAATAATTCAACAATTGCCAGAGCAGTATAAAAAAGTATTTAACCTCTATGTGATTGATGGTTTCAGCCATAAGGAAATATCTGTACAGCTTTCAGTATCAATTGGAACATCAAAGTCACATCTTTTTCATGCACGAAGATTATTGAAGAATGAAATTATAAAACAAGACGCTGGGGAAGCTTGTCGATTAAAATAGAAATGAATAAAGAGAAAGGAAATATAGATTTTGACCAAATTATTCGTGAACGATTTGCGAATGATATGGTGACACCTCCTTCAGAAATGTGGCAAGAAATTGACAATTCTATTGCTGCTGCAGATGCTTCCCAACTAGAAAGTGTTATAGTTAAGCGTTTTCAAGAAAATACCTTATCTCCTTCTTTTCTTTTGCGGCAAAAGATTTTACTTAAGTCAAGCTTACTAAAATTCGCTGATACCAACTATTTGATTTTAACAGTAATTTGGGTATCAATTGCACTTTTAACAATCAGCACACTAACATATTACGGCTTAAATGAATCCAAGACAGCTTTACAAGAAGAGAAAGTAATTCAAATTTCAAATAATGAGAATATTAAAAAAAAGCCAAGCAATGGGCTAACTAAACAAATGCTATCAACTGTCGATAGTAGCTCTAAATTAAATGGACTTACCTTCGATCAAAAACGGTTTAGTGCTTTCAATAACAATACCCAAGCCAATGAAAATAGCGATACTATAAGAACCAAGAGAATTAACGCCGCAGTAATAAAAGAGAATGAACATGTACCAAAAGAAAAACAATTATTTTTACCTAATCTCTTTTCGGAAGTGGAAGAAACCCATTTGAATAGAAACTTAAAATCAACTTCAACAACCAATCAACTTAATCAATTGGAAGAATTGTCTTCCAAAAGTGACTCAAATATAACAGGTCACAATCAAACGCCAAACGATTACAATTCAGAATATGGAACTAAGCCAGTAAATAAGTTGCAATCAAACCCTGAATCTATTTCTGAATCAGTAACTAAAGAACAGGGTGACAATAAAAATGTCGCATCAGAAAAAGTCGATAGTATCAAGAGGGAACTAAATAGCTTGATAAATAATCTTGCGGATTATGAAAACCATTCAGCAAATGCAAGTCAAAAATCAAAATATAGTACCATTACAGACTCTCTTGATAGAGCAGATAAAAACGAAGCAGAAGAAATTTTTGAGAAAGACTCTATACCAATAGAGAATATAAAGGAGGAATTAAAAACTGCAAATGCAGCAATTGATAGCACTAAAATTAACTTGAAGAAAGACTTAATTGTTGTTCCTGAAAGTAAATTATCTCCATTTAGCATAACAGCACTAATTTCTCTAATCTACGTGGATCGTTTCTTGGAAACAGATAAAGATGCCGTCAAAGACTTTTATAATCAACATCAAAAAGGGGAGTGGCAATTGACTGGTGAGTTGATAGGAAATTATCACATAAATAACAAATGGGGTATTTCATTTGGACTTAGTGTGGTCAATTATCAACAAGATATTTCCCTACAAAACTTACGTCCTGAAGAATCTCAAACAATTCAAATGGATGCTTTGAACCAATCTATAACGATAGCTAGTTCATTAAATGAAGTTACCATGAGCAACTTAAATGGGTTTGAATTTGGGAAAAGGTTTATAGGCCGAGGAATACCAAATGACCTTTCTAAGAATGAAAATTTATATAGCTTCAATTTTCTTGAAGAGCAGGAGTTTAGCTTTCTCCACATTCCTTTAAGTATTCAATATTACATAGGTGAAGGAAAAACTAAATTCATAGTATCAGCAGGTCTTTTAACTTCCTATTTAATAAAAGATAGCTCAAAAATTGAAATTTCTACTGAAGCTAATCCCAATCAAAAAGCAATCATAGAAAATTATCATACGGTAAGGAAAGTTAGTTTTGGTATAACAACAAGAGCGGGAATAATATACTCCTATTCACCCAATGTTTCCTTTTTATTCACACCAACTTTCAATTATTCCATATCCAATTTAAATCAATCTAACTCCAATAAAATCAACCCATTTGACCTTCGTATTTCGCTAGGAGTTAATTATCATTTTTAATTTTTTAAATTCACTCAACCTTTTGGCTCTATTAATATCTTACTTATACAAATCGAAAACAAAAAACCATGAAAAAATTAGTCCCTTTCTTGTTGAGCTTATTATTATTACTTTCTTTAACTAAGCTAAATGCTCAATGTAGTTCAGGGCCTCCTTGTATTCCAGATTGCCCGAATGATCAATTTAGCAGTCCTTATCAAACTGTTGATGTTGTAGTAGCACCCGGTTGCACACTTAGAGTAAGCTATGCTTGGAGAATAGCTTGTGGTACATGGTATGATTATTATTTGGCCGGAGTAGAAATTGTCACTTTTCAAAACTGCCCTTTTGCAGCTTCGGATGTTAAAGACATTGTAGAATATGCGTTTGCTGGCTTGTTAGATGCAAATCCTGCAAACTTTCCACCTACACCGGGAAATTGCTCTACTACTTGGCGAGCTGGTAAGGGTGCTTGTTGGGAGCAAGCCGGCGATTGCATAGTGCCCTGCACTCCTTTAGTATGTTGTTTAAATTCGTATACCGTATGTTTGGATTTTAGTGGTAATAGGATAATTACCCCCACAGGAGTAATCGGCCCACCACTGGGAAGCTGCACTGGAGCTTGCATTGACGTTTGCAACTAAGTAATAGTTGAGTAAATCTAAAAAAATAGAAATAATGAAGTATTTTATAAATAGCCTACTTGTAATAGTTTTATTGATTTTTTCAATCGAAATTACAGCACAGCAGCTAAAGAAAACTAACACTACCACCATACAGTTCCAAAATGGGAACTTGTATGGAAAGTTAAACAATACGGGGTGGTTAAAATTAAATGATGGTGGAATTGAAGTAGAGAAAAAAAGTCCGCATAAATACAATCGTGTAAACAACAAATCCGGAACAGCTGGCAAATGGGTAGTTTCTGACTTCAATCCGGAATATAATTTTTCCGCTAAAAGGTTTCCCAAAAAAATGGATAATTATAAAGATTCTTCCATTATAGTGACTGGATTTATACCGAAATTTAGGACAAATGGTTCCATTTTTATTAATCGCTCTACCGATCGGGGAGAAAGTTGGCATCAAATCTTCTTAGAAGAAAATGTTGATTTTTTTAAACTAACGAATTTTTATAGCGTGCAACATCCCTCTCCAGCACATATTATTGCCATTGCAGAAAAATTTGTACAAGATAGTGCAGGTAATTTTGAATTGGTCTATTTTTTAATGACCTCTTCCGATACGGCCAAAACTTGGTCTATAAACGATAGTATTTTTAAAAAAAATGATTTTGCATCTAGTTTTCACTTCAAAGGGAAATATGGAATGATTAGGATTGAAAGTGATGCTAGGAACAGCATATTGTATTCTGAAAATTATGGCAGTACTTGGCAAAAGTATAACCTTCCTTCTGATTTATTACATAGCAATGGCAATGTTTTGGGTGAAAAATCTATTTTATTGGCAGACTACTCAAGTAATAAGCTGGGATATACTAATGACCTGACCTCTGGTAGTTGGCAATACGAAAACTTACCCGATACATTTTCTGTATTAAATATGGATATACGAAATAAAGATACAGTATGGTCAGCAATGCCGATCAGTAGTGGTATTGGAGATTTGCAACTTAGTATTATTACAGGCACTACAGATGGAGGAAAAAGTTGGAATACGGCTTTAAATATTTTACCAGACAGTGCAATACAAGCCAGAGGTATAAGTGTCATTGACTTTGCAACTAAAAATTATGGAGTAGCAGTAGGTTCTGATGTTTCGTACTTTACTGAAGATGGTGGTATTAGTTGGGAAAATAGGGACTTTTTTGATACACTATTACTTTTTCCTCCCCAAGTGATGTTTTATTATTATAACCCCGATACAAAAAAAAAGTTATTAATGACTTTATTAAAATGGGATTATATTATGAAATATGAGTTTGAAGAGCCAACAGGCTTGGCAGAACGAGAAAACATTGAAAGTCAATTAAAATTATACCCTAATCCGGCAAAAAATAGTTTGTTTTTAGAATTACCAGAAGGCTTGGCTATTAAAAATGGCATTGTTACCATTTTATCCATCGAAGGGAAAGAAGTCACTACTTTTAGTTTGGGAAATAGTAGTAACGGACGTTTTGAAGTCCCGATTAATAATTTACCTAAGGGGTCGTATATTTTGCAGCTGAGAAGTAATGATTATGTGGGGAGTAAATTATTTGTGAAGGATTAATTGCGAATGTTAGAATTACGAATTGAGACATTGCTTGAATTATAATTCCTGTTGATTCTTTGGTTGTTTTGTTGAAGGTCATCAATAATCAACAGCATACCTTTTATCAATATTAAGGAGGTGCAAGCATTATAATAAATCGGGCATTTATTGGTTTAAGCATAGCGCTTGTTCCGAGCTGAATCATTGTGGCGGTTAAATC
>CAYPJC010000123.1:0-6476 GCA_964410855.1 uncultured Flavobacteriales bacterium
CGAAATTTATCTCAAGAGCAATCAAATGATTACGTTTTTGACCTTGAAAGACGAAACACTTGTTGGGGAACTTTTATTGAAAGTGGTGCAAACTCTGATATTTTCCTTGACAGCTGTTCCGGCCCTATACCTCCAAATGGAGAGCTTAGTAAAATCGATTATTTTGGAAATAATCGATTTGCGCAGGAAAATACAAAAGGCTTAAAACATGGAGGAAGTACTGTTAGTCCAATTGACATTGACAATAATGGCACAATGGATTTGCTCATAGCAGATGTGGATGGATATCAATTGAAACTATTAATTAATGAAGATGCAACAGGCACAAATTCTCATATTGTATCTTTTCAAGACTCTTTTCCGAATTACAATAAATCTGTTGATTTATTATTCCCTGCTGCCTATTTTATTGATGTGAACAATGATGGATTTAAAGACATGATTGCAAGTTCTAATGTTTCAAATTTTACTAATAATTTTCCATTAGGACTAGATGATATATACTATTATAAAAATATTGCGACTGATGGAACTTATGAATTTGATTTTGTAGAGAGAAGGTTTATTATAGACCAGACTCTTGACTTTGGTATTAGTTGCCATCCTGTTTTTATTGACTACAACAAAGATGGTTTACAGGACATGCTTATTGGCAATGATGGTTATATTGATTCTAATCTAACAGATATTAAAGGACAAATTGCTTTGTTCGAGAATACTGGAACCAATCTTGTACCAAGCTACAAACTCATAGATAAAGATTATCTTAATATAAGCACCCTAAAACTAGATATTCAGAGAGATACAAATAGCCGAAGAATAATCCCGACAGTAGGAGACCTTGATGGCGATGGAGACCAAGATTTACTTATTGGCGAAATAAATGGAGACATATTCTTTTTCGAAGACACTGCTGTTGGCAATGCACCCGCTCAATTTAAATTTCACCCTGAACCTTTTCAAGGGCTAAATATTAGAAGTAAAAGCGAATCCAATGCTCCTGTCTTATTTGACATCAATGGAGACAGTATTTTAGATTGCTTAGTTAGTGCCACAGGAGCTCAAATTAATTATTTTATAAATTTTGGATCTAAAACTGAACCAATGCTCAACATTAAAGTTGACTCAATTATTCGGCAACAAGGAAGTACGTTTCGTTATTATTTCAAAAAAGCACCTAACTATTCACTGCTACAAATTGGAGATGTAATGGCCGTTCACAATGCGACAAAAGTGAGCAATAACCCATTTATCGAGTTAGAAATTATTAGTATCAACGAAAACCAAAACTACATAGATTGCAACAACTTAACAATACCCAACGCTGACGATAGCTACAATGAACTTACTTCCTCCGCTTATATGACCTATTTCAACAGGAATTGGGGATATATCAGCAGCAACTTTGGCTTTCTTTCTAGCCCACGAATTTTACCATATAGAGAAGAAGGAAAAATCAAACTAATTGTCGCAAATTCAGATGGCACCCTAGCCTACTTTAATGATATCTCGGATACTTTAAATTCAAATGACACATTTAAAATATCGATTGACAATTATTTAAAAAATTATGGCACAAGCCCTTTTTTAGGAGGCACTGACCTAAATTCCGATGGGATGATTGATTTAGCAATTGGGAATTATGCCGGTGGCATGAAATTATTAATGGCAACAAGCGGAGTTGGAATTTTAGAGTTCAGCAACAAAAGCTCTCAATCTCCCAATTCATTCAGGTTATATCCAAACCCTGCAAAAGAAAGCGTAACGATAGAAATGCTTGAGAAAACAAATGATTTAGTTTTACTAAAAATAAGAGATTCACAAGGAAAACTAATAAAAATTCAATCCATTAATAATCAGAAGGAAATTATCGAAACATCGAATTTACCTTCAGGCCTTTATTTTATTACCTTGGAATATGCTAATAAACGAGACACTGAAAAACTTATTATCAAGCCATAAGGTTGGCAATTAGTTATAGGTTTTCGTTCAATAGCTATTTTCTTTTTTACTTATTCAATCACGCCAACTTTTATGGGACTATCTTTTTTGTCGAGCACACGATTTAACGCTGACTTACAAATCAAATAGATTTGACTAAAAAAAGATATCTCTTTTCTTTTGTACGTCAAAAGAAACAAAAACTCGTCCTGTGAATAAATTTTTAAAATTCAATTCTTGGTTTTCACAAAAATCAAAACTCTTCACGCTTCGGCGTGACTCATACAGTTGATTTTTTAATGCGAAAAACTTCGAAAATTTTTAACAAATTTCTTCAATGGACATCGCTAAGCCACTACTGCCGAGCTCAAAATTAGCGTTTGATAATACAAAGTCAAAAGCAACTTTATCAGTACCTAACCACTCGAATCAGCATAGAGTCATTTTTAGAGAACAAAAAAGGTGAAGTTAGCTTCACCTTTTTTTAATATTATATGCTAAAATGTTTTAGTTATGCATCAAGCAATGTATTTATTTTTGCAACTGCAGCTGCACTTTCAACCATTTTTGCTTGTTCAGCTTCTGACAATTCAATTTCAACAATTTTCTCAATACCGTTTTTCCCAATAATACAAGGAACACCTATAGAGATATCAGACAATCCATACTCACCATCTAAAAGAGCTGAACAAGGGAACATCTTTTTAGAATCTGTAACAATAGCATGAACCATTGATGAAACAGCTGCACCAGGAGCATACCAAGCACTTGTTCCTAACATACCTGTAAGAGTAGCCCCCCCAACCATTGTTGCTTTAGAAACTTCTTCTAATTTCTCAGTTGACATTAGCTCAGAGATTCTAACACTGTTTCGAGTAGCTATACGAGTCAATGGAAGCATACCTGTATCAGAGTGACCTCCAATAACCATGGCACTAACATCTGATTGAGGACAATCTAAAGCCTCTGCTAATCTATATTTGAAACGCGCACTATCAAGTGCTCCACCCATACCGATGATTCTATTTTTAGGAAGTGCAGTCGCTTTATGAGCAAGGTAAGCCATCGTATCCATTGGATTTGAAACAACGATAATAATTACATCCGGAGAGTGTTTTACTAAATTTTCAGATACCGTTTTCACTATACCTGCATTTATGCCAATAAGCTCTTCACGAGTCATACCCGGTTTACGCGGAATTCCTGATGTAATTACTGCCACTTCACTTCCTGCAGTTTTTTTGTAATCATTCGTACTACCAACAATGTTGGTGTCAAAATCAAGCAATGAGGCCGTTTGCATTAAGTCCATCGCTTTTCCTTCTGCGAAATTTTCCTTGATATCAACTATTACTACTTCTGATGCAAAATTCTTAATTGCAATGTATTCAGCACAACTTGCTCCTACTGCTCCTGCGCCTACAACTGTTACTTTCATGGGTATATTATATTTAATTTTTTGAAGCGGCTAAATTACATAATGGCAGCAATTAATGAAAGTCAAATCGATGATTAAATATATTCGATACAAAATATTTTATTCAAGGCAACCTTTGGATAATTTAGCGTCATAAGAACACAATACCTTCAATGGATTTATCTGACCAGAACGATGTAAGAGAATTAGTAAAAGGGTGTGCGGAAGGGAAAAATAGCTACCAACAGATACTTTACAAAACGATGTATAGTAAAATGATGTTAGTCTGTTACCGTTACGCCAGCCGTTCTGAAGATGCTAAAGATCTTTTTCAAGAAGGCTTTATTAAGGTATTTGCTAAAATCGAGAAATTTGATTTTAATGGTTCTTTGGAAGGATGGGTAAGACGAATAATGGTAAATAATGCAATTGATTATTATCGAAAAAACAAGAATAAGTATGCCATAAGTGAAACATTAGTAAAGGCAGAACAAATTCCTGAAATTGATGATTCTGAAGGCATTTTTGAAGGCATTAGTTCTGCAGAACTTTTAGACATGGTTCAAGAATTATCGCCTGCTTATCGAACAGTTTTTAACATGTTTGTGCTAGATGATTATTCACATGCAGAAATTGCTGAAGAACTTGGTGTAAGCGAAGGAGCTACAAAATCTAACCTTTCAAAGGCAAAAAAGAATTTGAAGAGAATGATTTTAGAAAGAATAAAAAAAGAAAACTCCCCTCAAGGAGTTTTGAAATAAAATATTGAATGAGAGGTGTTCGCATTTCTCAAACTTAAAGACAATGAAAAATAAATTAAATGCTGAAGAGCAACTTTTACAAGAGAAACTAAATCAGGCTGAGGCAGGATTTAGTTTCCAAGAAAGTAGCTGGCAAGAAATGCAGCAATTACTTCCTAAAAAAGGCCCATTTGGCCAATACGGCACATTAATTAAAGCGGGGCTTGGGCTAATCTTATTAGTAGCAACATCCTATTTTATTAATAACAACTGGAGTAATAGCACTCAAAACAAAACGGTTAAGAATGAATTAGTAGCGGATTCAAAGAAAATAGAAAAAATAGAAGAACCTAATACTACCCAACCTATTAATGAGGAAACTTATGAAAACAGTGAGAACTCAAAAACTCTGACAAAAACAAAAGAGCCAAAAATTCAAATTGCTGACGCTGCAGAAAGCCCAGTTAACAATTCACTTGTTTCCAAAAGTTCTAATCCAAAAGAAAGCCTTGAAGAGAATCAAACTGCCTCGAATGAAAAACTGAATGCAGATCAAGAAATTGAGGCAATAGCCCTAGCAGAAAAATCGACCTATGAATTAGGGGAAATAAAAATTCAAGGAAAATCATGCATTGGTGGCAAGATATCTGCAGAAGTCAATCAGAAAAAAGGCGCAAACGGCATTCAACTGAAATGGCTAATCAATGAAAATAAGCTCAATTTAAATACTCCTAAAGCAATAATTGATATTTCAAAAGCTGGACTTTTAAAGATTGAAGTATTTGCTATTGAAGAAGGTGAAATCATTGATAGTCGAAAAGTAGAACTAATGATTGAGGAAATACAAGAAGTTAATTTCACCTATCATGACTTAGAAACTCCTTACGATGATCTGAAAGCAGAATTTACAGCTAAACCAGAAGGAATATTAAATTTAAGTTGGAAAATTAGCGCTCCAAACATTGATTTAAATGGAGAAAAAGTGAGCCATCTCTTTGACAGAAAAGGTATTTACGATGTTACTTTAAGTCACAAATCTAAGATGGGCTGCATTACTGAAATTACAAAACCAGTTGCTATTGAAACTAATTTCAAACCTCTTGCACCAGATGCTTTTACTCCAGATGGGAACGATTTAAATGAAACATTTATACCTGTAGGGTTTACTCCCGAAGCAGGAATAATAACAAACGATCGATTTAGAATGTCTATCTACGACTACAATGCCAGACTAGTTTATACTACAACTTCAAACACTGAACCTTGGAATGGAAAGTTAAACAACCAAGGAAATATTTTAGCAGAAGGAACTTATGTTTGGAAGGTAGACATTGAAAACACGAAAGGACAGCAAGCCAGATATGCTGGCAAGGTTCAAATTAGATAGTAGGATTTTACAAGACTTACATAAAGTAGAAAACAAAAAAGCCCTCAACTTGTATAATTTGAGGGCTTTTTAAGAGTTAATCTGTTAGCTATATTACTTCTGCATCGTTTCGTGAACGGCCTTCAAGATAGCAAATGCTCCTTCTGTAGTTTCAGATTCAGCATACGTTCTTAAAACAGGTTCTGTACCTGATGGACGAATCATTACCCATTCGTCATTGTCGAAGTAAAACTTAAAGCCATCAACTTTTTCAATTCGTTGAACTTTATAAGGTCCAAAAGATTGATAAGAGTCTGCTGCGCAATTCGCCATTATTCGTTGTTTGCTGGCTTCTTCTAAATGCAAATCGATTCGTTCAAATTTAAATGCTCCAACAACCTCATACACTTCTTCAATCAAGTCGTCCAATGATTTTCCTGACTTCACCATGTATTCCCAGATTACAAGTCCCATCCAAATACCATCTCTTTCAGGAATATGGCCTTTTATAGCAATACCGCCAGACTCTTCTCCACCAACCAATACATCTTCACTAATCATATGACCAGCAATGTATTTAAATCCAATCTTGGTAACTTGATATTCTATATTAAAAGCGTCACATAGCTTTTTTACTTTCGGAGAAACTGAAAATGCATTGACCACCTTTCCAGTCATTTTTTTCTCTTTCACTAAGTAATTAATGAGTAAAAGTATAATGTGGTGCGAATCAATAAATTCTCCTTTTGAGTTGTATAATCCAATTCGATCAGCATCTCCATCAACAGCCAATCCGCAATCTAAATCTCCTTCTGAAAGTCTCAATAGCTCAGAAAACTCTGTTAGATTTCGATGAATAGGCTCCGGTGCTTGACCTTCAAAACCTGGGTTATCATCACAATGTAAAAAAGTAATGTCCGGCAATAATCGACGCATTACGTTTTGTCCGGCACCATACATGGCATCAAAAGCAAAATTCCCCTTGCTGTCAACACGAGCCGTATCTGCATAA
>CAYPJC010000124.1:0-6464 GCA_964410855.1 uncultured Flavobacteriales bacterium
AAGAAGCTCGTATTCTTAAAAAGCGAATTGATCAGTATAGAGAGATTTTTAATAATCCTATCCCATTTAATCCTCAAAAAGTGGAAGGAGTTTCAACAGGGGACGATGAGTACTTACCGATGCTTTCGCCGGATAATCAATTTTTATTCTTTACCAGAAAATCAACTATTGATTCAAAAAGTGTTTTTGGAGAGCAAGAAAAGGAACTATTTGTTCAGAGTAGAAAAAAATATGATGGAAAATTCTCTACTGGTATTCCTCTGCCGACACCTTTTAATAAAGGAAGTTATCAAGGAGGGAGCAGTATCTCTGTGAATAATAAATTGCTTTTTATAACTATTGTAGAACAAGTTCCTGCGGGGAATGGCCGTCTTTTTTCAAACGGAGACATTTATTATTCAGAATTTAAAGGAGGACATTGGGGTGATTTGAAGAGCATAGGGGATCATATTAATGGTCGGGGTACATGGGAAGGACAACCTTCTATTTCAGCTGATAATAAAACTTTATATTTTTCGAGTGCAAGGGGAGAAAATAATTATGGTGGCATGGATATCTATAAAGCTGAAAGACAAGCAAGTGGAAAATGGGGTCCTGCAATAAATCTTGGACCAAAGATCAATACAAAAGGAAGCGAGAAATCACCTTTTATTCATTCTGACAGCTACACTTTATATTTTTCTTCAGATGGGCATCCTGGAGTAGGAGGGCAAGATATCTTTTTTACACGAATTGATGATTTTGGAAAATTTGAAACACCTACTAATATTGGAGTGCCTATAAATACGGAAGAAGATGAGCATGGGTTTATGGTGAGTACAGACGGGAATTACGGTTATTTCTCATCAAACCTAAGTCAGAAGGGTCTGGATATATATTACTTTGACCTACCTAATTACGCAAAACCTGAAAAAGTGGTGTTTTTAAAGGGATCCGTTGAAAGTAAAGATCCTGATGCTGCTAAGGGTATGACTGTTGAATTGAAAAACATGACAACCAATAAAGTTATTGAAGGAGTCGTTGATGAAGAAAGTGGAGAGTATGTAGCCGTAATTGCTGCTAGAGAATCTGAAGATGTGATGATGATGGCTAAAAAGAATGGATACGCTTTTACGAGTCAGTATATCAATTCAAATGAAGATGTTGTGGGGAAACCGCAGCGAACGGCCCCTATGGCTTTTAATCCTATAGAAAGTGGTCAAACGTATCAAATAAACAATATCAATTTTGCCACAGATTCATACGATTTGAGTAAGCAAGTGATGAATATTTTGAATGAATTTATCATCTTTTTAGAAGATAACTTATCAGTAAAGGTTTCAATACAAGGCCATACTGATAATGTTGGAGATCCTATTAAAAATTTGGAACTCTCCAAGAATAGAGCACAAGCCGTTAATAATTACTTGATAATTGAAGGAATAGAGCCTAATCGATTAGAGTTTAAGGGCTTTGGAGAGAAAAAATCAATTGCAAGTAATAAGACTGACGAAGGAAGATCAAAAAACAGAAGAACTGAGTTTGTAATTACCTCTAAGTAAATCCTTTTGTTTTATTTTGCAACTTATAAATTTTGAAATATGAAAACACAACCATTTTTATTAAGTATTGTTTTTTTAATAGGCATCATTTCTTGTGGTACTAAAGAGGTCAAAGAAGAAGCGGTAGCTGAAATTGAAGAAATTGATATTACATCAATTAGTTCGGAAGAATTATCTGCAATGCAAGGTAATCCAGAAGGTCATTATGGTCTATATATTGAAGAGGAAGGAGCTATAACTATGGATCAATTTTATGATTTGATTGATAATTCTTCTGACACAGTTGAAGTTAAATTAGTTACAACTGCTAAGGAAGTCTGCAAGAAAAAAGGTTGCTGGATGAAAGTGGATTTAGCTGATGGAAACTTGATGCGTGTAACCTTTAAAGATTACGGGTTTTTTGTTCCTTTGGAAATACAAAATAGAGAGGTAGTTCTTCAAGGAAAAGCTTTTAAACAGACTACTTCTGTAGAAGATTTACAGCACTACGCAAAAGATAGCGGAATGAATGATGAAGATATTGCTGCAATTACTGAGACTGTGATTAGCACAGTTTTTATTGCAGAAGGTGTGATGATGAAATAGAAAGATAATTTTATAAAGAGAAAAATCCCAATTAAGATAATTGGGATTTTTTTATGTTAAGGAATTCCTACTCCAAGTGTGATAGATAAAAATTGATTCCGAAGGTCATAATTTTCAGAGTTACTACTTCCATTTGAAACATCTGAAAATCCCCAATTATATTTTACATTCAAAGAAAATATAAGAATTTTTGTACCAGCTCCTACATAGGTTCCAAAATCTAATCTATTAAAGTCGTTTTTATTTAATTTTTCACTATCAAATGTGGCTGACATTCGATAGGCTCCATATAACCCTCCCATTGCATACAATGGTCCAAATCGGAGTTTTAGGCCCACTGGTATCATTAAATAATCAAATTTGTAATCTCCTTCTTCTGTTGAAGCTCCGTTTTGATAATATAAGATGCCACCATTTGACCAAATGAAAGGACTTATTTTAACATCCTTGCTTACTCCTAATATTAATACACTTTTATAATCTGTTTTTGATACTTGGTCCTCTCCTCCAACATATTTGGAATAGTTCCATCCTCCAATAAAAGTGATTTTGCTTGGTTTATCATCCTTGTTCTTTTGTGCATAAATAGAACCTAATGAAATAATGAATATTAGTATTGAAATTAAAATTTTCATTTTTTAGTGTTTAATGTTTAATGTTTAGTGTTTTTTCGTTTGAACTGGAAACCCACGATCTCTCATTAATGCTTCAATTTTAGCATCTCGCCCTCTAAATAATCGATAGGCTTCACCGGGATCCATTGAGTTTCGAGGGGCAAATAAATACGTTACTAATTTTTCTGCCATCTCTTGATCATAAAAACCACCTTCTGATTCTGCAAATGCTTCTGCAGCATCTGCCGTTAAAACATCTGCCCACATATAACCATAGTAAGCAGTTGCATAGCCCTCACCTGAAAATACATGACCGAATTGAGGTGTTCGATGACGCATTGGTAATTCTTTTGGCATCTTTAATTCATCTAAAGTTTCTCTTTCAAATTGATCAATATCAATGGCTGACGGATCAGCTAAATGAAGTTTCATGTCCATAATAGCTGATGCTAAGTATTCAGTGGTTGAAAAGCCTTGATTGAATGTGGAAGCATTTTTAATTTTTTTCACTAATTCTGCAGGCATTGGCTCTCCTGTTTCAAAGTGCACCAAGTAATTATTGATAACAGCATCAGTAGATAACCATCGTTCTAATAATTGAGATTGAAATTCTGTATAATCTCTTACTCCACTATTTAAGGTAGGATACTTTACATTAGAAGAGAAGAAATGCAAAGCGTGGCCAAATTCATGGAAAAAGGTAGTTGCATCATCCCAAGAAACAAGCAATGCTTCACCAGGGGCTGGTTCCACAAAATTAGAATTGTTAGAAGCCAAAACATTTTTAGGGCCATCAAAAGTTGTATGACTCCGATAAGTATTAGCCCAAGCTCCTGAACGCTTCCCTTCTCTTGCATAAGGATCTAAATACCAAAGACCAATGTTTGTTCCGGTAGTTTTATCAGTTACTTCCCAGACTTTTACATTTTCATGAAAAACGGGAACTGACCCTTCAGGCACAGGTGTAAACTTATAATTAAAAAGTTCTCCAGCCACGTAAAACATAGCTTCAGTCAATTTATCCAATTGTAAATATTGTTTTACTTCATCCGAATTAAGATCATATTTATCTTTTCTTACTTTTTCAGCATAAAAACGATAATCCCATGATTCTATCGTAATGTTATCGTTGTTTTTGTCCGCTATGGCCTGCATATCAGTAACTTCTTCAGCAACTCTAGCAATTGAAGCTGGCCAAACAGCCTCCATTAATTCCATGGCATTTGCTGGTGTTTTTGCCATACGATCTTGTAAGCGCCATTCTGCGTAATTGGAATAACCCAACAGCTCGACACGTTCACGTCTTAATTTTAGAATTTCTGCTATTATCTCATTGTTGTCAAATTTACCGCCATTGTCTCCTCTAGAATAATAATTTGTCCATACTTGTTCTCTTAATTCTCTTTCAGTGGAATATGTTAAAAAAGGATCCATTGAAGAACGAGAATTTGTAATGGCGTATTTACCTTCTTCACCCTTATCAGTAGCTATTTTTGCTGCTGATTTTATAAATCCATCTGATAATCCTCCTAATTGCTCTTCACTTAAATAGGTGACATAGTTTTCTTCATCGTGCAAAACGTTATTAGAGAATTTAGTGTAAAGGCTTGACAGTTCTTTGCTAATAGCTGCATAACGCTCTTTTTTCTCTACATCCAATTCCGCACCATTCATTTCGAAACTTTTATAGGTCAATTCTGTGACACGCTGTTTTTCAGCATCTAATGGAGTTATTAAAGAGGCATCATAAATGGTTTTAATTCGCTTAAAAAGCTTTTCATTTTGAGTAATTTTTGATTGAAATTCAGAAAATAATGGAGCAAGTTCTGTTTGAATATCTCTAAATTCTGGAGAAGACATGTTGCCACTTAAAATTCCATAGTATGTAAAACCTCGGTTTAATTCTGCACCAGCGCGTTCCATTTCTTCTATGGTATTTTCAAAAGTTGGAGCCTCCAAATTGTTTGCTATTTTCTCAATATCAGCTAGGTTTAATTCCATTCCGGTTAACATAGCATCTTTTACATCTGTCACTTTCATTTGATCAAAAGCAGGAACTCCTCCATAGGGGCCAGTCCATTCCTTTAATAATATGTTGGTTATTTCAGCTTCTTGTATGGTTTCTTTTTTTTCTGAATTACAACTCGCAAAAAGAGCTAGGGACATTAAAATGATTGAGAATTTTTTCATTGGTACAATGATTAAGAATGTTATTGATTTCAAAAGCATAGTTACCAAATTTAGCCTTATTAAAAAAAGTATTGTAACTCTATCTATTTAATAAGCTGAATATTAAATTGCTTTAATAAAAAGGCTACTTGGTGTATTTTTGTACTTCTTATGAATAATAGTTCACTAATTCTTCCTTCAAGCTATTTTGGTTCTATTTTTCAATATGCTTTACTTGCAAAAGCAAAAGAATATAGGGTAGATGGTTTTGAGCATTTTATTAAACAATCCTATCGAAGTAGGTGCGAAATATATGGGGCTAATGGAAAAATGAGCTTGATCGTTCCTTTAAAGAAGTGGAAAAACCACTGCTTGACAAAAGACATTCTTGTCAGTTATGATGATAATTGGCAAATCCTGCATTGGCGTTCAATAGAATCAGCTTATCGCACTTCTCCCTATTTTGAATTTTATGAAGAAGAAGTGAAGCCCTTATTCTTTTTGAAAGAGGAAAGGTTAATTGAATATAATCGAGTTATTGAAAAAGAGCTTTGTCAATTAATCCAACTGCCAGTTGACTTTATTCAAACGGCTGAATACATTGAAAGCAGTCCAGACTGGAGACAAATTATCAATCCTAAAAATAAGGAACTGAAAGAAAAAAACCTTTTTCAATCATACATTCAGGTTTTCGAAAGCAAGTTTGAATTTATTCCAAATTTGAGTATTCTCGATCTTCTCTTTAATTTAGGCCCCAACAGTAAAAATTATTTAGAAAATCTTAGTTTAGAAACATGGCAAAAAAGATAGATATAGAAGAAAGTAAGAATGATGATAGCATTCGTTTAATGATTTCTGATTTGAAGCGAAAGCAGGAAATAATCAATTTGGGAGGCGGAAAATCAAAGATAGAAAAACAACATGCTAAGGGAAAATTAACAGCTAGAGAACGAATTGATTTTTTGATGGATAACGAAAAGAATTCGATAGAAATTGGATCTTTTGTTGGAGAAGGGATGTATGAAGAATATGGAGGCTGTCCTTCGGGAGGTGTTGTAGTAAAAATGGGATATGTTTCGGAAAGACTCTGCATTGTTGTGGCTAATGATGCCACAGTAAAAGCAGGAGCATGGTTTCCAATTACTGCAAAAAAGAACATGCGTGCTCAAGAAATATCTATTGAAAACAGGCTGCCAATTATTTACTTAGTGGACAGTGCAGGAGTTTTCTTACCCATGCAAGATGAAATATTTCCGGACAAAGAACACTTTGGCAGAATGTTTAGAAACAATGCCATCATGTCTTCCATGGGGATTACCCAAATCGCTGCAGTAATGGGAAGTTGTGTAGCTGGGGGGGCGTATTTGCCTATTATGAGCGATGAGGCTTTGATTGTAGAAAAAACAGGTTCTATTTTTTTAGCAGGATCTTATTTGGTAAAAGCAGCCATAGGAGAAAGCATTGACAATGAAACTTTAGGAGGAGCAACAACTCATTGTGAAATATCAGGTGTTACTGACTACAAAAGCAAGGATGATAAGATCGGAAGAGCACA